>JBOGKI010000001.1:0-33817 GCA_050745605.1 Terriglobia bacterium
GGCGGTCACAGACCGCCGCTACAGGAGCCAAACTGAGTCACTACCACACGACGCAGTTGATTGACAGTCAAGAGAGCACTGTGTTAGCCTGAGTGTTTTGCGCCCTATCTCGACAACTAACATGCGGGGAGGCTGCCGGTGCCGGAAGGCGGAGAGCATTACCTTTTCAGTTCGGAGTCTGTGACCGAAGGACACCCGGATAAGATTTGCGATCAAATCTCGGACGCAGTGCTGGATGCCGTGCTCTCCGAGGATCCAACGGGCCGCGTGGCGTGCGAGAGCATGGTGAAGGACCAGTCGGTCTACGTGATGGGCGAGATCACTACCCACGCCAAGCCCAAGATTGAGGAGTTGGTGAGATCGACGGTACGCGCCATCGGCTACACCGAGCCTGATTGCGGGTTCACCGCCGACGGCTGCGAGATTCATGTGAACTTGAGCCGCCAGAGCGGCGACATTAACAGGGGCGTGGAGACGGGAGGGGCCGGCGATCAGGGCCTGATGTTCGGCTTTGCCTGTGACGAAACCCGTGAGATGATGCCGTTCCCCATCATGATGGCGCACAAGCTCTGCCTGCGCCTGGCCGAGGTCCGGCGCAAAAAGATCCTGGATTTCGTCAGGCCCGACGGCAAAGCGCAGGTGACGGTGGAGTATGAGGGTAACACTCCGAAGCGCGTGGACGCCGTCGTGGTGTCCACCCAGCACAACGATGCTGTGACCCCGGAAACGTTGCGCGAGGGCGTCCTGCAATGCGTGATTAAGACGGTCATCCCCGCCGCGATGCTCGACGCCGACACCAAGTACCACATCAATCCGACGGGGCGCTTCGTGGTGGGTGGACCGGTGGGCGATTCCGGACTCACCGGGCGCAAGATCATTGTGGATACTTACGGTGGCAGCGCCCATCACGGCGGCGGCGCGTTCTCCGGTAAGGATCCGACGAAAGTGGACCGTTCCGCCACCTACATGGCGCGCTACATCGCCAAGAATATTGTGGCGGCGGGCCTCGCCCAGCGCGTGGAAGTGCAACTGGCCTACGCCATCGGCGTGGCGGAACCGGTTTCCGTGATGGTTGAGACTTACGGCACGGGCCGCGTCGATAACACGACGCTGGTGAGCCTGATCCGCAAGCACTTTCAACTGACCCCGCTGGGCATCATTGAATCCTTGAAGTTGCGGCGCCCGATTTACAAAAAGACCGCGGCTTACGGGCACTTCGGCCGCAGCGAGCCGGAGTTCACCTGGGAGTCGACCGACGTTGCTGAAAAGCTGCGCGCGGATGCCGCTGGAAGAATGCGAAAGGAGATTGGCGCATAGATGGCGACGACCACCGTTCATGAAACGGCTTATGACGTAAGAGATCTGAACCTGGCCCCCAAGGGGAAGTTGCGTATCGAGTGGGCGGATCAGTGGATGCCCGTGCTTCAATTGATCCGCAAAAGGTTCAAGGCGGAGAAACCCCTGGCCGGGCTGCGCGTTTCCGCCTGCCTGCACGTGACCACAGAGACCGCCAACCTGGCGATTACTTTGAAAGAAGGCGGCGCCAACGTGGTGCTGTGCGCGTCGAATCCGCTCAGCACGCAGGATGACGTAGCGGCCAGCCTGGTGAAGGATTACGAAATTCCCACTTTTGCGATCAAGGGCGAGGATAACGACACCTATTACCGCCACATCCTTTCCGCCCTGGCGCACCAGCCACAGATGACGATGGATGATGGCGCGGACCTGGTGACGACCATCCTCACCAAGCGCCACGAGCTGATCCCGGGGATCGTGGGTGGAACCGAAGAGACCACAACGGGTGTGATCCGCTTACGCAGCATGGCGAAAGAGGGCGTGCTGAAGTTTCCCATCATCGCCGTGAACGACGCGGACACCAAGCACTTGTTTGACAACCGCTACGGCACGGGACAATCCACCGCCGACGGCATCATTCGCGCCACCAATGTGCTGTTTGCCGGTATGAATATCGTGGTGGCAGGTTACGGCTGGTGCGGACGCGGATTCGCCATGCGCTCTCATGGCCTGGGAGCGAACGTCATCGTGACGGAAGTGAACCCCACGCGCGCGCTGGAAGCCGTGATGGATGGCTATCGCGTGATGACCATGGAAGAAGCCGCGAAAATCGGCGACATTTTCGTGACCCTGACCGGAGACAAGTCCGTGATTGGTGAAGAGCACTTCGAGGCCATGAAGAACGGCGCCATCGTTTGCAACTCCGGGCACTTCAACGTGGAAATCGATATTCCGGCGCTGGAAGGAATGTCGAAGGGCAAACGGCAAACGCGCGAGTTCGTGGATGAGTACAGCCTTCGTGATGGACGCAAGATTTATCTGCTCGGCGAGGGCCGGCTGATCAACCTGGCGGCCGCAGAAGGTCATCCTGCCGTCGTGATGGACATGAGCTTCGCCAATCAGTCGCTGGCCGCTGAGTATATGGTGAAGAATGGCAAGAACCTGGAGAAGAAGGTCTACGGCGTGCCCACCGATATTGACCGGGAAATCGCCCGGCTGAAGCTTCAATCCATGAACATCTCCATCGATCAGCTCACTTCGGAGCAGGAGGAGTATCTGGCTTCGTGGTCGGAGGGGACGTAAAGGTGCAAAGCGTTCAGCATTCAGCTATCGGCTGTCAGCATGGGTGGGTAGATTTTTTCTGCTGAATGCTGATAGCTGACCGCTGAATGTTGTCGGCCTCTTGGATGATTCGACCTTTGGAGCACTTCGTCTTCAACTTTTGTCCTGCGATCCCATGAAAGAAATTGCTCAAAGCGCGCTGGAAACAGCGCGAGTTCGTGGCGCGGCCTACGCGGACGTTCGCGTCATGGATCTCCGCCAGCGCTTTATTTCCACCAAGAACGGGCAGGCGGCGCAGGTGCGTGAATCGCAGTCCGTGGGGCTTGGCGTCCGGGTGATTGCGGATGGCTCCTGGGGATTCGCTTCGACCGAGGACCTGGCGCGCGCCTCGGCGGACGTTGCCGCCGCCAAGGCTGTCGAGATAGCCAGGGCTAGCGCGCTTTGCAAGAAGCACGACGTGAGCTTGGCGCCCGAGCAGAAGGTGGTTGACCACTGGGAAGCCCCCTGCCGCATTGATCCGTTTGCCGTTGCGGTTTCGACTTGCCTTGACCTGATGCTGAAGGTCGATGCCGAACTGCGCCGCGTTCAGGGCGTGACGCTCGCCGAATGTGCCATGGACTTCCGCCGCGTCGATCAGCTTTTCCTGTCCAGCATTGGCTCTGAGATCCACCAAGTGAAGACCCAGACGGGCGCGGGATATTCGGCGACTTCTTTTTCCGGGAATGAAATCCAGCGCCGGTCTTATCCCAACTCCTTCGGCGGCCAGTACCAGACCAAGGGCTATGAGTTGATTGAGGAGTTGAGCCTGTTGAGCAATGCGCCGCGCATCGCCGAGGAAGCTGCCGCGCTTCATGGCTGCGATCAGTGCCCGGCCGGCGTTAAGGACATTATCCTGGGCGGATCGCAACTGGGCTTGCAGATTCACGAGTCGATCGGACATCCTATTGAGCTTGACCGCGTCCTGGGTGATGAGGCCAATTACGCGGGCATGAGCTTTCTGACGCTGGAAAAGCTCAACCAGTTGCAGTACGCCTCCGAGATGGTAAGCGTAGTGGCCGATGCCACCGTCAACCACGGGCCCGGTCTTGGCACGTTCGCCTATGACGATGAGGGCGTGCCGGCGCAGTGCACTCCGATCATCAGCAATGGCCGGTTTGTGGGCTATTTGAGCTCGCGGGAATCGGCCGCGTCCATCAAGCAGCCACGCTCCAGCGGCGCCATGCGGGCCGAAGGCTGGAACCGCATTCCGCTGATCCGCATGACCAACGTCAGCCTGCTGCCGGGCAAATGGCGCCTGGAAGATTTGATCGCTGACTCTCAGGACGCCATCTACATGGAAACGAACCGGAGCTGGTCGATTGATGACCGGCGCTACAACTTCCAGTTCGGGACCGAAATCGGGTGGGAAATCAAGAATGGGAAGAAGACCCGGATGCTGAAGAACCCGAGCTACGGCGGCATCACCACCGAATTCTGGAATTCGTGCGATGCCATTTGCGGGCCGCGGGAATGGACGCTGTGGGGTACGCCCAACTGCGGCAAGGGCCAGCCCATGCAGACCATGGGCACCGGCCATGGGGCTGCTCCGGCTCGATTCCGGAAGGTGCAGGTGGGAGTGGCATATCAGCCGTAAATGGGTTCGTAGGGACGAACGCGCGGGCCGCCCTCGGGCCGGGTCCGCCCCAGGGTGATTCCTGCGCCACGAAGATCAATCCATGCTAAATCGTAAGCGTGCCGACGAACTCTTTGAAAAAGTTCTGAAATACTCCACCGCCGACGAGACGGAAGCTCACATCGCCTACACTTCCTATTCGCTCACTCGCTTCGCCAACAACACCATTCACCAGAATATGTCGGAGGAGGACCTGAACCTCTCGGTGCGGGCCGTTGTGGGCCACCGCACGGCGCGCGCCACCACCAATAAGCTGGACGAGGCCTCCATCCGCGAAATGTGCGAAGCAGCCCAGGCGCTGGCGCGCCTGCAGCAACCGAACCAAGAGTTGCTGCGCATGCCAGGGCCCCAGACCTACCGCGGTGTGGACCGTTGCGACGCGGAGACTGCGGAGCTGAGCCCACGCGCCCGCGCCGAAAGGGTGAAGCAGGTGATCGAGCGCGCGGAACGGGATCAGCTCACGGCGGCGGGCGTCTTTTCCAACGGCAAGGTAGTTCAAGGGCTCTACAACTCCCGTGGCCTCCGTGCCTATCATGAGGAGTCGGTCTCCGAGTTTTCCGTGACCATGTTGGCCGATACCGCATCGGGCTGGGCCAAGAAGACCGGCCAGCGGCATCAGACACTCGATCACGTGGCCCTGGCGGACCGCGCCGCCGCCAAGGCCCTGCGCAGCCGCGAACCGAAGGAAATTGAGCCGGGCCGTTACACGGTGATTCTCGAACCCTCAGCCGTGATGGATATGCTGGGCTTCATGCTGCTCGACTTTGGCGGTCTGGCCGTGCTCGAGCAGCGGAGCTGCCTCACGGGCCGCGAGAGGCAGAAAGTGTTCGGCGAGAACATTCAGATTCGGGATGATGTTTTTCATCCCTCTCAGAGCGGCGCACCGTTTGACGGCGAAGGCATACCCCGGCATCGAGTCAACCTGGTTGAAAACGGAATCGTGCAAAATCTTGTTTATGCCCGCCAGACGGCCCGCAAGGTGGGGAAAGAAGCCACCGGTCACGGTTTTCCTCTGCCCAACGAAATGGGTGAAGCGCCACTGAACATCGTCATGGAAGGTGGACGCGGCACGGTTGAGGAAATGATCCGGTCCACGGAACGCGGGTTGCTTTTGACCCGGCTTTGGTACATCCGCGAAGTCGATCCTTACCTCAAAATACTGACGGGCATGACCCGCGATGGAACATTCTTTATCGAGGACGGAGAGATTCGGCACGGCGTCAAAAACCTGCGATTCAATCAAAGCCTGATTGACTTGCTGAACCACGTGGAGATGATGAGCGCCCCGCAGCGCGCCGCCGGCGAGGAGTCGATTGAGATGGTGGTGCCGGCGATGAAGGTTGCCGATTTCAACTTCTCATCGACGACGAAGTTTTAGGGCTACCTAGCGGAATTGACAGAGGTTGGGGCCCGGTGCTAGAAAAGCTAGTGGGGCCAGGCGGTATCTCCGGTTGGCATTTCATGCGGCACCTGGGGGGCGAGCGATGCGAAAGCGGATTCGATTTGCTCCTTTGCTCCTCATTGTAGCCGCGAGCTTTGCCGTTTGGGCAGAACACACGCACAGCCGCAGCCTCGGAATCGCAGCAGGCGTTTTCCTGTTCACGGTGGGGGTTTACGTGCTAGCGCTGTCAGCCATTCGCTTGGCCTTTCGCGAGCAGGGCCGTTCCAAGATCCTGCTGCTCTCTGCGGGTCTGTTTTTAGGAGGTGTGGTGTTGGCCGGATGGATTAGCTTAAGGCACTCAGCGGGTTTGGATCCCGTGCTTCTGGTGATCATGCTGGCATGCACGACCTTCCCCGTGATGTTGTACGGGTTAGTGCTGGCCGCCGCGCGGCAAGTTATTAAGGAACGCCAATGCGTAGAGACTGGATGAGCGAAAGAGTGACCTTGGCGGGACCGCTGTGGTGCGAACAGCTTGATGGTCGAGACACAGCAACAGCAGCCCCTAGCCGGGGGAGAAGCTGATGGACAGACTTGAACAAGTCGAAAAGAACCTGGTAGAAATCAGCGGCAACCTGCTGGTGCAAGCCCAGCTCATGGACCGTCTGGAACGGCGTGTGGACGATTTTCACCGTGAGACACGGGAGAGATTTGAAAAGCTCGAGGAACAAGTCGATGAAAATCAGGCGCGGGCCGCTCAGCACGAGATTGAGCTTCAGGAATTCCGCGCCACCGTGGCGCGGGTTCTGGACCTGTTGGAGCGCTTTGTTGCCGGCCGCGGGCAGAGCGGAAACGGCAATGAGGAATAATCGAGCCGGCGACGGAGGTTGAGGGTCACGCCAGGTCGCAGCGCGCAGCCGCCAAGACAACCACGATCAAGAAGACAACCAGCTTGAGTTACGAACGGCGCTATCGTCTAGGGGTTAGGACGTGAGATTCTCAATCTCAAAACCCGGGTTCGATTCCCGGTAGCGCTACCAAATCTTCACGTTAGTATCAAAGCCGCATAGGTATTGCTTGAAACCGATGTCGAACCTTCCTTCTTTCCAGTCTCTCGGAGTCCCTAAAGTCTGCGCGGAACCCCATGAAAATGGACACCACATGGACACCAAGCCGAAAGGAGTTGATCTTATCTCCGATTGGCAGCAATTCTTTTGGGGCAGGCGTACCTCTGCGGCGACACGAGCGCGACCCCGCAGCTATCGTAGCATCACAGCGAGTCGCCCGATCTCAGCCAACCGCCCTCACGTCTCAGCCCTGGCCAGTGAGGCTGCTTTCAGTTGGCGGCGGGGGTCCAACGGAGCCGTCTGCGGCACCCTGAGGAGACTGTCGCGCTTGGCGCTGGGCGTCGTCTTTTCCGGCGATGACGGAGCGCAGTTGAATCAGGTTCTTGAGCGCGTTGTACCAGAAGGGCGCACCGAGACTCAAGAGCATGGCGGACAGCAGGATGCCCGGCAGCCGGAGAGGACGCCACTGGTTCCTCCAATCCTGCACGCTCTGTGGCAGGGTGAGGAGTCCGTCCTTCACCAGCAGCCCGTAGTACTTGTCGTAGTAAGCGCGGTCGGGCTGGGCGGCGGAAGAGGAGTCCTTTAGGATACCCGCTGACGCCTGGGCCAGCGACGTGCGCGCCGCATCATCCATCGACAGCCGGTTGATGAGCGCGACGGCGTCGAGCTGCAGGACCAGTGCGACCAGCAGTGCGGCGACGAAGGTCACGACGCACGCGCTGGAGGTGAAGCGCTCTGAAATTCGGTCGATGGTCTGGTCGAACCAGGCGTTCACTTTGGCCACAAAGTCGCTTCCGCCCTCATGGAGAATCGCGAGGTTCTTCCGCACGTTGTTGGCCAAGCCGGGCCAAGCGAGTTCCAGTTGCAGTGCCGCTTGGCGGATGTTTCTCAGCGTCGCCCCCGGGTCGCTGATGCCATTGGCTTCGAGCACCTGCATCAAAGCCGCTTGCGCCGGACCTCCCAGTTTCTGCGGCCCGTCGCCGGACGCCAGCTCGAGCAATAACTGCGTCAGCTCCTCGCGATGAATCACCGTTCCCAGACGCCCTCCGGCTTGGGCGATGAGCGGGTGTTTCAAAACCCCGGCCACGATTTCGGCAGCCATCGTCTGGGGCAGCGTCGGATCGATCTGCTGCAGCAGACCCACCAGGCCCCTTTTCAGATTCCGTCCCCGGCTGTTGACGACGCTGGTCCAGAAATGCGTCAGCACTGTGACTGCCATACTGACGATCAACATGACCACCGAGACGCCAATCAAGACGTCAACGGTTTTGAGCATGAGGGCTCTCCTTGTCAGCTTGGAGCGACGTCAAGTCCTTCACGGCGCGGCTGCGGCGCCGGACGGCGCTGAGGCCCGCAGCAACTCCTGCCGGTCCTGAACCCCGATCTTATTGAAGAGATTGGAGACGTGAAACTTCACAGTGCGCTCGGAAATCTCCAGTGCTTCGCCAATTTCGCGGTTGGAACGCCGCCGGACCATGAGCTGCAACACCTGGCTTTCCCGGGCCGTGAGCTTGCGGCCGGCTTCCAGGTCCAGCAGTTGAGTGGTCTCGCGCACGTATTGCCGGATTACGTGGTACGGGACCCAGAGGTCGCCCGCCATGACGGCCTTGATCGCCTGTGGCAGTTCTTCCTCCACCCGGTCCGAAAAGCTCACCATCCCGTCGATGCCGGAATAGAGCAGCCGTAGGATTTCCTCGTCGCTCGTCGTTCCCGCCGGCCGGAGAGCGAGGAACCTGCTGCCCGGAAACCGAAGGCGCAAGCGGCGGCTTAGCGGGTTCAAATCCTGGCCGAGCGAGCAGGAGTCAAGTACGAAGAGACGCGGATACTTTACCTGCAGGCCGTCTTCCAAGACCGCCAGCCCCGGCAGCCCCGGCAGCAGCCACTGCTTTAACAGCTCATGCATGGCCAGGACGCGAGAGAGCAAATGGGGTACCAGGGGATGTGCGGAAACAATCTGAACGTACAGGTCCATAGTTCTACCCTCAATGCCCGGACTGGGATGTGCTGGCAAACACTTGTAGACTCCTTCCAACATGGTGTCAAGTACCGTATGCATATGCATAACTCGGTAAGCTTGATACGTCCCATGTGTACTCCTGTCCAGCGGCGGTACCGCTGGAGGGCAACGTTTCGCCCCATCTTCGCTGTCCTCACCAGTCCTCAATTCATGCTGAGAACCTGTCCCACCCACCCTTGGGGCAGTACAGTTGACAGCCGCCGGCTTCGGGCCTAATATCTGGGGCGATAAGAGCGCGGCGCATCCCAGCACAAGCTTGTGCGCAGTAACGAGGGAGGATTCTATGCCAGTCACGGTCACCTATCCAGGCGTCTACATCGAAGAAATCCCCAGCGGCGTCCACACGATTACGGGCGTCGCCACGTCGATTGCGGCTTTCGTGGGCTGGGCACCCCAGGGCCCCACCGACTCGGCGCAACTGGTCCTGAGCTGGCCCGACTATTACCGGCAGTATGGCGGTCTCGACTCGCGCAGCCTGCTCGGCTACGCGGTATCGCAGTTCTTTGGCAACGGCGGCACACAGGCTTACATCATTCGGGTGGTGGCGAGCGATGCTGCGACTGCGAGCACCAGCCCGACGGTGGCCGCCGGCACGCTGACGATCTCGGCTCAGAGTCAGGGCGGGTGGGCGAACAGCTACGGCATCCTGATCAAGAACCAAAGCGGAGGCACCAACCGTTTCCGATTGCAGATTGCTTACGCGCCGTCGGGCACTCCGACGCCACCACCGGTCGTGGTGGAGTCTTTTGAAAACCTCTCGATGACCAGTCCCGATATCCAGGGACGCTACATTGCAGACATCGTCAACGCGCAATCGAACTTTGTCACCGTGGCCGTGACCGGCACGCCGACAGCGCCGCCCGCTGACATCACCACCCCGCAGAACCTGGCGGGCGGTAAAGATGGAACGGTGCTCACTCCAGGCACTTCCACCGGAACCTTTGAAAACGCGGTGCTCCCAGGCAGCGGAGCGGGGGGTGTGCACTTTTTGGAGCACGTGGACCTGTTCAATCTGCTGTGCGTTCCGGGTGAAGGTGATCCCACCACTCTTTCCTCGCTCGAGACCTTTTGCCGCGCTCACCGTGCTTTTCTGATTGCCGACTGCGCCGAGGCCGATACGCTCACGACCCTGCAGAATGGCCCGAGCTCCAGCATCACGGGCAATGACGGCATCAATGCGGCTTTCTACTTCCCCTGGATCAATGCGCCGGACCCGCTGAACCAAGGGGGGACGGGCCCGTTCCCGCCTGGCGGCTTTGTGGCCGGTATCTATGCCGCGACTGACGGCAGCCGGGGCGTTTGGAAGGCTCCGGCGGGGACGGCAGCAAGTTTGACGGGCGTACTCGGTGTCAGCGTTCCCTTGAACGATCCCGAAAACGGCATCTTGAATCCCGTAGCGGTGAACTGCATCCGCAACTTCAGCGTCTACGGCACGGTAGTGTGGGGCGCGCGCACGCTTCAGGGCAATGACGAAATCGGTTCGGAATGGAAGTACGTTCCCGTCCGCCGCACGGCGCTTTACATCGAAGAGAGTCTGTATCGCGGCACCAAGTGGGCGGTGTTCGAGCCGAATGACGAACCGCTCTGGTCACAACTGCGGCTGAACGTCGGGGCGTTCATGCACGACCTGTTCCGCAAAGGCGCCTTCCAGGGGCAGACGCCGCAAGACGCTTACTTCGTGAAGTGCGACAGCACCACGACCACCCAGAGCGATATCAACTTGGGAATCGTGAACATTGTGGTCGGCTTTGCTCCGCTCAAACCCGCCGAGTTTGTGGTCATTCAGATCCAGCAGATGGCCGGCCAGATTGCTACGTAAGCACGCGACGTAAGGACGCAAGGAGGACTTTCATGGCTGAATTTACCGTTAACGCCCAGCGCTTCGACCCGTACAAGAACTTCAAGTTCCGGCTGAAGTGGGACAACACCTATGTGGCCGGGGTAAGCAAGGTCAGCATGCTGAAGCGGACCACTGAGGTGGTGAAACACCGCGAAGGCGGCGACCCTTCAAGCAGCCGCAAATCGCCCGGGCGTACCGAATACGACGCCATCACGCTGGAGCGCGGTGTGACCCACGATTTGGCGTTTGAGCAATGGGCCGGCAAGGTTTGGGCTCTCGGCAACGGGCTGGGGCAGGAAGTGTCCCTGAAAGACTTCCGGAAAGACATCACGATTGAGGTTTATAACGAGGCTGGCCAGAAGGCCCTGGCCTACAACGTTCACCGTTGCTGGGTGTCAGAGTACCAGGCGATGCCGGACTTTGACGCCAACGCCAACGCCGTGGCCATCCAGCATATCAAGCTGGAGAACGAAGGCTGGGAGCGGGACCTTTCGGTAACGGAGCCCACCGAGCCGTCCTTCAACGTCCCGACAGGATAACAGAAGATGCGCGCGCTGTCGGCGTCGGAGCTTCTGGAAGTGTGGGAGCGTGGGCTGGTTCAGGGACCGGTGGAGCGGGCGCTGACACTGTGGGGAGCGGCCTGCCCGGAGACGCCGCGCGAGGGCCTGGCCGCGCTCAGTATCGGACGCCGGGATGCCGGCCTGCTGACGCTCCGCGAATGGACTTTCGGTCCTCAATTGGCCAGTCTGGCAACCTGCCCCCACTGCGGCCAGCAACTCGAACTCACTTTCAACGTCGAGGACATACGCGTGACCCCGGCGGCGGAACCGGCCGCGGAGTCTATGATGACGGTGGCCGGTTACGAGCTGCAGTTCCGGCCGCCGAACAGTATGGATATCGCTGCGGCCGTTGACGGGTCCGGGACCGGTCGCGAGCGAAGGACGTTGTTTGAGCGCTGTCTGATGGCGGCTCGCTGGCAGGGCGAACCGGCAACGCCGGACGAACTGCCGCCGGAGGTGGTTGACGCCATGGTGGACGGGATGGCTGCGATGGATCCTCAAGCCGACATTGAGCTCAGCATCTTGTGTCCGTCGTGCGGCCAGCGATGGCACGCGGTGTTTGACATCGTCTCCTTCTTCTGGAGTGAGATCGACGCTTGGGCCCGCCGGATACTGCGCGAGGTCCACGTCCTGGCGTCCGCCTATGGCTGGGGCGAGCGTGAGATTCTGGCTTTGAGCCCGTGGCGGCGGCAACTCTACCTTGAGATGGTGGGCGGATGAGCGACTTCCTGGCGCATCTGGCGGCAAGAAGCTCGGGGTCGGGCGAGATCATCAGGCCGCGAGTCGCCTCGCTTTTTGAACCGTTGCCGTCGCCTGTCGGGCCCATCGGGCTGGGCGGCGGATTCCCGACGGCCTCAGAACCGTTTGTTACCGAGCGTCCGGTATTCGAGGAGAGCGAGGCCCGTGTTTCGGCCGAGCGGTCCGCAAGTCCTGTGGCCGGATTGTCGAACGCACGGACGGAGGGCCGGCCGGACGAGCGTCTGCCGCAGGGCCGTTTGCCGACGCGGGACTTTGCCTCGCTGCCGCGTCCAGGAGTACAACTCGTGGCTGAGGAAGCCCTTTCCCAACTGCCGGGCTCCGAGGCTCCATGGCCTCGGTCCGCGGGGAACGTTGTGCGGGTCTCGGCCGCGCTGCCGGCGGAATCCCCTGGCGACCGCGCGCCCAGCAGCTTGCAAACGCCCAAGCTGGGAAGCGACCGCAAACCGCCCGCCGGGGACAGTCGCGAGGCTCGATCGCAGGGGCCTGAACACAAGCCTCCCCTTGACGGAAATCGAGATCCGGACAGCCGTCCCAGCGAGCTCTCTCTCCTTTCCAGACCGAACCCGGCCGACGCGATTCTGCAGCCACACCTCAAGGCCGCGCCCCAGACCGACCATCCGTGGCCGAAGCGGGCGCG
The DNA here is from genome assembly GCA_050745605.1 of Terriglobia bacterium. Taxonomy (GTDB): domain Bacteria; phylum Acidobacteriota; class Terriglobia; order UBA7540; family UBA7540; genus CALCEB01. Next base: position 12,508 of record JBOGKI010000001.1, read on the forward strand.
ACCGGCGGTGGAACCAGAGCCTACGATTCAAGTGACCATCGGCCGCATCGAGGTGCGAGCGACGTCAACGCCAGCCCCAGCGTCTGCGAAGGAACGCCAGGTGCCTCGCGTCATGAGTCTGGATGAGTACTTGCAGCGCCGAAGCGGTCGAGGCGGCGGCCGAGGTGGCGCCGGAGGCGGCGAGTGAGCAACGCCTTGGCCATCGCCGCCGTGACTGCCACCCTTGAGGCCATCGTCGGGAAGGCCGTGACCGCCGACCCCGACCTGAACGATACCCAGATGACAGCGCTGCCACCAGACAAGGCGCGCGGCGCCATCACCACCAATCAACTCAACCTGTTTCTCTACCAGATTCTGCCTGACGCGGCCTGGCGCAACATGGATGTCCCGACACAGGTGAAGCCCGGCGAAACCGGCATGCCACCGCTGGCCCTGACCCTGCATTACCTGATGACGGCCTACGCTCGCGAAAACGACACCAGCGAGCCGTTTGACCACCATCTGCTCGGCAAAGCCATGAGCGTCCTTTACGATCACGCCCTGCTCGGTCCGGACGAAATCAAGCTGGCTCTGCCGGGGAGCGGCCTGGAGCGCCAGGTGGAGCGGGCGCGCATCACCCTGCAGCCCCTGTCGGTGGAGGAGATTTCCAAGCTGTGGACGGGTTTCGCCACCCAGTACCGGCTCTCGGTGGGCTACGAAGTTTCTGTCGCGCTGATTGACAGCACCCAGCCGGTGAAGACGCCATTGCCGGTGTTGACGCGCGGAACACAGGACCGGGGACCGTCCTCGCAGGCGGACCTGATTCCTCCGTTTCCGGCTCTTGACACCGTGCTACTCCCCAACCAGCAGCCGAGCGCCAGGCTGGGCGATACGCTCACCCTCGCCGGTCACGACCTGGACGGCACCAACCTGGGGGTGATGTTCGACCACGCGCTGTGGACGAGTCCGCAGGAAGTCGCGCCCAGCCCCGGCGGCACTTCCACCCAACTTACCGTGACGATTCCCAACCTGCCGGCGGCGTGGCCGGCAGGCTTTTACACCCTGGCGGTGCTCGTGCAGCGGCCGGGCGAGACGTATCGCCGGACTACGAATCAGCTCTCGTTTTCGCTTGCACCCGGCATCGCCATTGCGCCCAACACGGCCCCGGCGGGGAACGTGACGTTCACCGTGACCTGCAGCCCCGAGGTCTGGCCGCAGCAGAGCGTGTCATTGCTCCTGGGCGACCAGGATCTTCCCTCGCCCTCCGTCCTCAGCAAGACCGCCACCTTGACGTTCACTACCAGCCTGGTGAAGGGCGATTATTTTGTCCGCTTGCGCGTGGATGGCGTGGACAGCCTGCTGGTGGATCGTTCCGTCACCCCACCGGTATTCGATCCGACGCAGAAGGTGACAATTACATGAGCGACTTGACAAGCTGGCAGGAAGGCAACGAACGCTATCTTTCGGCCGCGCTGGCCTGGTTGCGCGCACGGCTGGAGCGGCAGGCCGGCCACGGTCAGGGGGCGCTCGCCTTGTCTCTCCCGCAGCCTCGGCCTCAAGTTCAGCCTCAGGCCGGAAGCAGGTCGCTCTGGACCCAACTCATTCGGCGGCCGGCCTCGGCTCCGGTAGCGAGAACGCCTTCGCTGCTTCCGCCGGCGCGGGGACACGACGCGGACGAGCGCGTGGCGCAAGCGGCCGCCGCCATGCTCACCGCCGCGGCGCAGCCGGGCCATCCACCGGCGCTGACGTTGCTGGGACAGCAGCTCGGCTTGTCGCGGTTTGACCAGGAACTTCTGTTGCTGTGTGCGGCGATGGAGCTCGATACCGGCACTGCGTCACTTTGCGCGCGCGCTCAAGGCGATCCAAGCCGGCCCTACCCGACCTTCGCTCTGGCCCTGGCGCTGTTCGACGAGCCGGCGTGGGGCGCCCTTTCACCCGAGCACCCGCTGCGTTACTGGCGCCTGATTGAGATCACCCAGCCGGCGGGCCTGCCGCTCACGACGAGCCCTTTGCGCGCCGACGAACGCATCGTGAATTACCTCAAGGGGCTGAACTATCTTGATGACCGGCTGGGTTCCCTCGTGGCGCCGCTTGACATGGCGGGCGGCGAAGCCGGTCTGCCGCCCTCGCAACAGACGAGCGTCGCCGCGATTGCGGGCCATCTGAAGCCCGGTCGGAATCTCGCCGCGGTCCAGTTGTTGGGGGCTGACCCCGCCAGCAAGCAACTGGTGGCAACGCAGGCCGCGGCCGCTCTCGGCCTGCGCGTATACCGGTTGCCCGCCACGCTCATCCCCGCCCAAGCCGTCGAGCTCGAGACCCTGGCGCGGTTGTGGCAAAGGGAGAGCCTGCTGCTGCCGATCGCGCTCTACGTGGACGCGCTGGGGTCCGAGACGGACGCTCCATCTGCCGGGCAGGCGTCTCCGCTCAGTCGTCTGCTGGGCCGTCTCAGTGGCAGCGTCGTGTTCCTCGACACGCGTGACCTGTGGCCCGGCCTGGCACAAGGCAGTCTGGCGGTCGACGTAAGCAAGCCGACTGCCGCCGAACAGCGGGCCGCCTGGACCGCAGCCCTAGGTGAAACGGCGGGCGAAGCCCCGGCCAAACTGGCCGGCCAGTTCAACCTCGGGCTTTCCGAAATCCAGCAGATTGCCCATAAGGCGCTCTCCGAACCGGCCACCGAGGAACGCCCCATACCCGACCGCCTTTGGGATGCCTGCCTCGCTGGCACCCGCCCGCGGCTGGACATGTTGGCCCAGCGCCTCGAGCCCAAGGCCACCTGGGATGACATCGTGCTGCCGACAGCGGAGAGCAATCTGTTGCGCCAAATCGCCGCCCAGGTCGGGCAGCGGAGCACGGTGTATCAGTCCTGGGGATTTGGTGACAAGATGAGCCGCGGCCTCGGGATCAGCGCCCTCTTTACGGGCGACGCGGGCACCGGCAAGACCATGGCGGCCGAGGTCATCGCCAACGAGCTGCGCCTGAACCTCTACCGCATCGACCTCTCCGCCGTGGTGAGCAAGTATATCGGCGAAACGGAGAAGAATCTGCGCCGGCTCTTCGATGCCGCGGAAGACGGCGGCGCGATTCTCTTCTTTGACGAGGCCGACGCCCTTTTCGGCAAACGCAGTGAAGTGAAAGACAGTCACGACCGCTACGCCAACATCGAGATCAACTACCTACTGCAACGCATGGAAGCCTACCGCGGCCTCGCCATTCTGGCCACCAACATGAAGAGTGCCCTCGATCCCGCGTTCATGCGCCGGCTCCGCTTCGTTGTGGGCTTCCCGTTTCCCCGCGTCACCGAACGCAAAGTGATTTGGCAGAAAGTGTTTCCGCCCCGGGTGCCGGCGGCCGGGCTCGACTTCGATCGTCTCGCGCGCTTGAACTTGACCGGCGGCAACATCCAGAGCATTGCGCTCAATGCCGCCTTTACGGCGGCGCAGGCCGGAACGCCGGTGACGCAGCCCTTAGTCCTGGACGCGGCTCGCACGGAACTGCGCAAGCTCGGACGCGTGGTCAACGAGCTGGAGTTTCGCGGCCAGGCAGCGGCTGGAAGGGTGGCATGAAAATCAACGTTCGCATCGAGCGGCTGATTCTGGACGGCCTGCCCGTTGCGACACTGCAGGGTCCGCAGGTCGCACGCGGTGTCGAAAAGGAACTGGCGCGCCTGCTCGCGGTGAATGGGTTGTCCGACGAGCTTCGAGGCGGCATCGCCGTCCCTAGCGTGCACGCCGGGGCCGTCCGGCTTGGCAAAGAGACTCAACCGGCAAGATTGGGGCAGAGCATCGCGCGTGCCGTTCACGAAGGCATTGGGAACTGTGGTGCAGGCATCTTGCCTGCAGAAGACAGGGTTCGTAGCATTGCAGCCTGGAAGGCTGCACCACAAGAAGGGACGAGGCCTGTGCACCTTCCAGAGCCGGGAGGGAGTCCGCGATGAGCAAGCAAGCGGCAACCCAGGCGAAGCAGAGTCTTGCGCCGGGGTTCACTCGCGCTCGCAGCAGTCTCTTAGAGCGCTACAACACGCTGGGTCCGCACCTCTGTATTCAACGTGAAGCGATGGGCCCTGCCGTGCATCCCTCGGCGCCGACTTTGGTGCGCGACGTGGTGGAATCCCCGGGCCGGCCGCTCGATGCCGCGACACGTTCGTTCATGGAACCGCGCTTCGGCTATGACCTGAGCCAGATACGTGTACACACTGATGACCGGGCGGCGGAGTCGGCGCAAGCCGTCCGCGCCAATGCCTACACGGCGGGAACGCATGTCGCCTTTGGTACAGGCCAGTATGCGCCCGGGACACCGGGCGGTCAGCGGCTGTTGGCACATGAGTTGACCCACGTTGTGCAGCAGGCCTCCGGGCGTGTGGCCTCTACTCCCATCGCTGACCGTTTGTCGGTCAGCGACCCTTCGGATCGTTTTGAGCAAGCTGCCCGAGAGAACAGCGCCGCGGCGATAGCCGCACCAAACAATGACCCGAAGGTCGTGTCCGGTTTGCCGACCCTGCCTGCCGCTGCCACGTCGGAGAGCGACACCCTATTACAGCGTCAGCAGGAGGGCCCCGCCGCCTTTACTGGCGCAATTGCCGGTGGGTTCAGCGCTGTTTTCGCAGGTATCGGACTCATTCCCGCGTTTGAGAGCGCCGCCGCCGGCAAGCGCCAAGCAGCGGAAGCGGAGAAGCAGACCAAAATCGCTCAAGCAAACCTGGATGTCGCCAAAGAGGCACTAGCTGTCGCCGACAACCCTCCGGTGCCTGCTCCCACCACGGGCGGCATCGTCGTGAACAACGGCGCCGGATACGCGGACATTTCCCCTTCAAAACTTCCGAAAGGAGTCGAAGCCGGAGAGGGGAAGGAAGTGCCGTTGACGCTTCTAAAGGTATCTCAGGGGGCGAATGACTTCGCGAATTTTAACGCCGTCGTCAAGACCGACGGAAAGAACATCACGGGGGGATACCTCCAAGACGGCCCGGCCCAGGGTTACCTGGGCGGTTCCGCAGGAAGCAACCTTAGCTTGTCGCTAAAACCGGTCGAGGGTCCCGCCATTCCGCAGGTGGCGCCAGGCGGAAAGACAAAAGGCAAGCCCCGGCCGATTGCGAGCGTGCGGTTCTTGATCAGCGGCAACAACATCGCTCCGAGAACGCCGCCGGCGGGTGCAAGTCAAATCCAGCGCTTCAGCGGAAGCGTGTCGGTATCGGCGGCAGGCGACGTGGTGGCCAGCAAGCCATTCTCCGCAACTCCCGGAACCATGACGCCCGGGGATGGGGTCTCAAGACCGGCTGTCGCCATAGATCTTCCGCCCAGCCAACCCGCACCCACACCGCCGCCCATTCCGGCTCCGGCTAAGAAGAAAGCTACAGGTGGCGGTACTCCTGCGCCGGGGGGAGGCGCAAAATAATGGCCGCCTTTCCTGGATCGCCGCGCGTGCTGAAGGGCGGCATCGTGCTGCTCGATCCTGACCAGTTCACCGTGCTGCCGAACGGCATCATTGTGTTGCAGTACAACCCGGACACGCTAACGCGGACGCTCAAGATAAAAGGCGCGGAGGAGGGCGGCGACCACTCCGAGGCCCTGCGGCTCACCGGGCCGCCCGTCGAGACCATCAAGCTTGACGCCGAGATCGACGCCACGGACCAGCTTGAGCAGCCGGACCAAAATTCCAACACGGTGCAGAACGGCATCTTCCCGCAGCTTGCGGCGCTTGAAACCATCGTCTATCCGGCCAGTGCAACCTTGCAGAACAATTTCAACCTGGCGCAGCAGGGGACGCTCGAAATCATGCCCATGCTGGCTCCGTTCACCTTGTTCGTGTGGAGCGCGAACCGCATTGCGCCGGTGCGCATCACCGACCTCAGCATCACGGAAGAGGCCTTCGACCCGAGGCTCAATCCCATCCGCGCCAAGGTCAGCCTGGGCTTGCGCGTCCTGACCATTGACGACCTGAACTTCTCCGACAAGAGCGGCAGCCTTTACATGACGTACCAGCAGCAGAAGGAGAGTCTCGCTCAGTTGGTTCAGGGCGGCACTTTCAGCAATCTCGGCATCACGGGGATTCCATGAGCAACGGCGTACAGACGGATCCGGTCCAGGCGCTCCTGGCGCAGACCGCCCTGCAGAGGACGCTCTTCACGGCGACCAGCCGATACTACGGAATGGGCACGGACACGCTCGACTTGCCGCAGGGGAAGACCATTATTTACCTGCGCCGCCGCTTCGTGCCGCCGCCGGAAGGCTTCCAGTTGCTCCAGGAGCACACCGTCGTCCAGGGCGACCGTCTGGACAACCTCGCGGCGCAGTACCTGGGTGACCCGACGCTTTTCTGGCGGCTCTCGGACGCTAACCGGGCCATGCGGCCCGAGGATCTGACCGCGACGGCGGGCCGCAAGCTGTGCATCACGCTGCCGGAAGGCATTACCGGAAGCTCGCTATGAATCGGGGTTTCTATCTGACGCTGATGATGGGAGGCTTCAACGCCAGCCCCGTGCCGCAGCCTGTCATCGACGCCTTGACCGACGTGCAAGTGAACTCCACCGTCGGCAGCCAGGGCGGCTTCCAATTGAAATTCACCCTGGGCAAGAATTCCCCCATTCAGCAGATGTTGAGCTCCGGGTTCTTCGATCCCCGCACCCGCGTGATTATCGCCGTCACCGTGAACGGGTCGACCGAAGTTCTGATGGACGGGATCATCACCAAGCAGGATGTAACGCCCTCGATCGCCGCAGGCAAGTCAACTCTATCAGTCACCGGGCTCGACCTGACGGCGCTGATGGACTTCATCGACCTCACCGGCATCCCCTATCCCGCCCTGCCGGAGTTTGTGATCGTGGAGGCTATCCTGGCCAAGTATTTGGTCCTGGGCGTCGTACCCCTCGCGCTTCCCGCGAGTATCCCCTCGTTTGAGAACCCGCTCGAGCATTTCGTCAAGCAAGATGGAACGGACTATGCCTTCGTGACCGCGATGGCGCGTAAGGTGGGCGCTGTCTTCTACCTCGATCCCGGCCCGAAGCCCGGGTCGAGCTTGGCCTACTGGGGCCCGGATATCAGCAAGCTTTTCGGCAGCCCGCAGCCGGCCCTCAGCATTAACCTGGATGCCAGCACCAACATCGACTCGCTCAGCTTCTCCTTTGACGGCACGCTGGCCACGCAGTATCTGGTGACCATCATCGAGCAGAACACCCAACTGCCCATTCCCATTCCAGTGCCCAACATCACCCTGCTGAAAGGTCCGCTGGCCGCGCAGTTGCCTCCCATCGCCAAGGTCACGCAACTGAGGCCCATCGCCAGCGAGAATCCGGTGGGAGCGGCTCTGGCGGCCCTTGGCACCCTCTTCTCAACTCCGGACGTCATCTCCGCGCAGGGTCAGCTCGACGTGCTGCGCTACGGGCACGTCTTCAAGGCGCGGCAACTGGCGGCAGTGCGGGGCGCAGGTTCGTATTACGACGGAAAGTATTATGTGAAAAGTGTCACCCACAGCATCAAGCGGGGCGAGTACAAGCAGAGTTTCACCCTGTCGCGAGGCGGAGTGGTTTCGGACGTGTCAACCGTGAGCGTATGATTACGAGCACCAAATACTACGGCATCTATCGCGGCACAGTGGTCAACAACATCGACCCCTTGCAGATCGGCCGGATCATGGTGACGGTTCCCGACGTGGGTGGTATCACGCCCTCCACTTTTGCAACTCCCTGCGTGCCTCTGGCCGGCAAACAGATGGGGACTTTCATGGTGCCGCAGATCGGCGCCGGAGTGTGGATCCAGTTTGAAGCGGGAGACCCGGACCGTCCGGTCTGGAGCGGGGGTTGGTGGGGCAATGCGGCGGAGGTGCCGGCCCTGGCGCTGGCCGGCGTCCCGGCGGATCCCAACATTGTCATTCAGACGACTCTGCGGAACGCCATCGTGATCAGCGACCTTCCGGGTCCTACCGGCGGCATCATGCTCAAGAGCACCACCGGGGCCACGATCATCGTGAATGACACGGGGATTTACATTCAGAACGGCAAAGGGGCGAGCATCATCATGACCGGCCCCACCGTCACCGTCAACGCCGGAGCCCTCGTGGTCGTCTAGGCTAGAGGTGTATGACATGCCGGGATTCCTGGTCCACGTCGGAGCTACCGTCACCTGCGCCCACGGCGGGCAGGCGCAGCCCACCGTCCCCAACCCGCGCGTCACGGTGATGGGGCAGCCCACGGTGACGATCGCAGCACCGTACGTCGTCGCCGGTTGCGCGTTTCCGCCGCCCCCCGCCGCCAACGGCCCCTGCGTGACGGCGCAGTGGGTGGTGGGGACGACGCGCCTGACTTCCAGCGGCCAGCCGCTGGTCGTCTTGAGCAGCCAGGCGATCTGCGCGCCCACCGGAACGCCCCTACTGATCCTGGTGACGCAGACTCGAGTTACGGCGATTTGAGGTGCCATGAACATCGACTTTCCCTATCACTTCGACGGACGTGGCCGGACCGCCTCGACGGATGACGATGACCACATCCGCGACATGATCGAGCAATTGCTCTTCACCAATCCCGGCGAGCGTGTGAACCGGCCGGACTTCGGCAGCGGCCTGCTGCAGATGGTGTTCGCGCCCAACAGTCCCGAGCTGGCGGCGGCGCTGCAGTTCACCATGCAGGCGGCCCTCGTGCGATACCTCGGTGACCTGATCGACCTGAAGTCGCTCGAAGTGACGGCGCAGGATTCCACCCTGAGCGTGGTCATCCAGTACCTGGTGCGGCGCACCCAGGAAAGCCGCAGGGAGACGTTCGTTCGGAGCGGTGTGCAATGAACCACCCCAGCCTGGCCTGCAAGGAAGAGCACCGTCGCGACGACGTTCGTGCCGCGAGCGTCTTTGGCCTCGACTACGCGGAGGTGAGCGACGACCAGTTGACCATCACGGTGTTCTTCCTCGGCAAGGCGCCGCAGAGCATCGAGAAAGCCAACATCGCGCTCGCCGGCGGAAGCCGCATCCGCGACCTGCAGATGGTCAACCTGCGCCTGCATCGGCAGGCGGATCCCACGCTCGACGATTCCATGGAGGTCGTCGTCAATCAGCCGGGCGATTTCTCCACGTACACCCTGAGCGTCGTCCAGTTTGACGATCAGGGAGCCCCCCGGCCGTTCGACGGCTTCGACCCGCGATACCATCAGGTCGATTTCACCTTTAAGGCGTCGTGCCCGAGCCCGCTCGACTGCAAGACGGCCCCTGTCTGCCCGCCGCCCCAGCGCTCCGAGCCCGAGATCAATTACCTGGCCAAGGATTACGCCAGTTTCCGCCAGCTTATCCTCGACCGCTTGGCGCTCATCCTTCCCGCCTGGCAGGAGACCCACGTCCCGGACCTCGGCATCATGCTCGTCGAGCTCCTAGCCTACGCCGGGGACTCCCTGAGCTATTACCAGGACGCCGTGGCCACCGAAGCCTATCTCCCCACCGCCCGCCAGCGCATCTCCGTCCGCCGCCACGTGCGGCTGGTGGACTACGCCATGCACGAGGGAAGTAACTCCCGCGCCTGGGTGACCATCCACACCGATACCGATGAGCCCTTCGACCCCAAGCGAATTTACTTCATCACTGCCTATCCCGGCTCTCCGGGCGCGCGCCTGATCGATTCCACCGCGCTCGCCCAGGTACCGGCCTCCACCTACCAGGTGTTTGAGCCGCTGTGGCCGAGCGGGCAGATTTCCATCTACGCCGCGCACAGTGAGATTCACTTCTACACTTGGGGCGACTGCGAGTGTTGCCTGGCTACCGGAGCCACCTCCGCCACGCTGGTGGACCAGTGGGTCCCGGCGCCGGCAAACGGCGAAGGCGGGACAGGGACCGCCGGAACCCCGCCCGGCCGCGTTCCGTCGTCTGTAGGGCCGGGGCTTGCCCCGGCCGTCGTGCCGGCCGGAGTCCCAGATCGCGTTCCGGTACCGGGCGGCGTGCCGCCCGCGCCTCCGGCAACCTCCGCGACCGACGGCCCGCCCGGGACCGTCCGCGCCCTCCGTTATCTGCAACCCGGCGACGTGCTCATCTTCGAGGAAGTCATCGGCCCGAAGACGGGCAGCCCCGCCGACAGAGATCCCAAGCATCGCCAGGCGGTGCGGCTCACCACGGTCACGCCCGCCGTTGACCCGCTCTACCACCCTGACGCCGCTCACCCGAAGTTCGGCCAGCCGATTGTGCAGATCGAGTGGGCGCCCGAGGACGCGCTCACCTTCCCGCTCTGCCTTTCCGCTCCGGCGCCGCCGCCCGATTGCTCCTGCACCGAGAACATCAGCGTGGCGCGCGGGAACGTGGTGCTCGTGGATAACGGCTCGAGCACCGGCGAGACGATCGGCACCGTGCCCACCGAATCGACCACGGAAACCTGTCCCACGCCCTGCACCCCGGGCGAATCCCACGTCGTGCCCTGCGTCTTCCGCCCCACCTTGCAGTCCGCGCCGCTCACCTTCGCCCAGCCCATCCCGCCCGGCGCCTGCTCGGCGGCGGAGATGATCGTCCAGGACCCGCGCCAGGCGCTGCCCGGGATTTCACTCGTCGGCACGCTCAAGACCCCGGAAGGCGAGACCGTCACCACTTGGTGGCCGCTTTACGATCTGCTCCAAAGCGGCCCCGCCGACAACGACTTCGTGGTGGAAATGGACAACGACGGTTACGCCCACTTGCGCTTTGGCGACGGCAACCTGGGGCGCATGCCGGCGGCGGGCGTCGCCTTCCAGGCCAGCCTGCGGGTCGGCAACGGTCCCGCGGGCAACGTCGGCGCCGAGACCATCACCTACCTCGTTCTGCGCAACCAGCAGTCGAGCGGGCCGGCCATCACGCCGCGGAATCCCCTGCCCGCCACCGGCGGCACGGCGCCGGAACCCCTCGCCGAAGTGAAGGTTTTCGCGCCTTACGCCTTCCGCGACGTGCTGGAGCGCGCCATCACTGCCGACGATTACGCTACACTGGCCGCCGACAACGCCCGCCGCCTCGAAGAGCGCTACACCGCCGTCGCCGCCGCCGACCCCGGCACGGACGCCTGCCTCTCACCCTTCATCACGCTCCAGGGCGCCAAGGCCACGCTGTGCTGGACCGGCAGTTGGTACGAGGTGCTCGTGGCCATCGACCCCGAGGGCACCGAAGACGCCTCGCCGGCGCTGGTCGAGGAAATCACCGATTACCTCGAACCCTACCGGCGCATCGGGTACGACTTGATGGTCGCGCCCGCCGAGTACGTGCCCCTCAGCCTTGGGCTCACGATCTGCGTGCTGCCCAACTATCTGCGCGCCCACGTCGAGGCCGCGCTGCTCGACATCTTCAGTAACCGCGTTTTGCCGGATGGCACGCTCGGCTTCTTCCATCCCGACAACTTGCCCTTCGGCGAGGGCGTTGACGTCAGCAAGATTGTTGCCGCCGCGATGGCGGTCACTGGCGTCCAGAACGCCGTCGTCACCGAGCTGGAGCGTTTTGAAGCGAGTGAGCCTGCGCCCGCCGTCGATCAACCCGGCGAAGAGCTCCCAAGTGTGCTCGGGCCCGGCGGTGTGCTGGCGCCCACCGGTGTGCTTTCGCTCGGCCCGTTCGAGATCGCCCGGTTGGATAACGATCCGAATTTCCCCGAGAACGGGCGCCTGACGCTCGACATGCGAGGTGGGCGATGAACCAACCGTGCGGCTGCTGCGCCGGCATTCAGATTGTCACCCCGGAACCGGAGGCCAACCGGCCCGGCTTGAGCGCCATCGTCTACCGGGTAGGCACGCAGGCCACGTTTTTCGAGACCATGCTGGCGCGGCTCTCGAACCTCTATCTCGACCTGCCCGCCGCCGATGGCTCGGGCTCGCTCGACCGCATCTCCCCGCTTGCGGCGCTCACCACCCGCGAGCTCGACGATCCTTCCATCGCCCTGCTCGACGCCTGGGCCACCGTGGCCGACGTGCTCACTTTCTATCAGGAACGCATCGCCAACGAGGGATACCTGGGCACGGCCACGGAGCGCCTTTCCATCCTTCAACTGGCTAGGCTAGTAGGCTACAGGCTCCGGCCCGGCGTTTCCGCCTCGGTATACCTGGCCTTCACCGTGGCCGGCGGCTTCACCGGCGCGATTCCTTCCGGCACCCGCGCCCAGAGCATCCCCGGCGCCGGCCAGATGCCGCAGTTCTTTGAGACTTCGGCCTCGCTCGCCGCCCGCGACGTCTGGAACGATCTCGGCGTGCGCCTCACCCGGCCGCAGATCATCACCCTCGGTAACGACGGTCCGGGCCCGCAGCCGCTTCCCTTCGATCCAGACTTTGACGCCCGCACGCGTGACACCGTCTATTTTCAGGGCATTTCAACCAACTTGAAGGTCGGCGACCGGCTGCTGTTCGTCGCCGGTGAAGGTTTGGGGCAGCAGGCGCTGCGCCCTATCGTCTCCGTGGAGGCGCAAGCCAGCCAGAACCGCACGGAAGTGGTGTTGCAGGAGGCGCCGCCACAGCTCCTGCAAAGCGGCAACGCCGTACCGGCGGCGGTGGGAACCCTGCAGGCGGCGTTCAACCCTTTTATTGAGGGCGCCGCCAGCGACTTTCCCGGCAGTGACACGGCTAACCGGGTCGTGGCCATTCTCACCACCCTCCTCCAGAACGCCGCATCGGCTGCGAGCGCTACGGCCGTGGGCGCGATGGTGCAGGCCGTCGCGCCCCAGGTTCAGCAGTTGCACGACAACGCCGCGAAACGCGGCTTTACGCGCCTCGAGCCGTGGACCGCGGACATTCTTGCCTCCCTCAACGCCCTCGCTTTGCAACTGCCCAGCCTCGACGGCGGTGATTTTCCCGTGGGAGGCGGCGTGATCGTGACGCAGGCAATGGCCACCCTGGCGCCTTCTGCCCTGGCCGGTCTCACGGCCATCGTTGACCAACTGGCCCTGCCGCCCTCCGTGCAACCGGCCAACTCCATTCGGCTGGCCCGGACGGTGGCCCAGACCTTCTCCCCTCAATCCGATACCGCCCCGCGGCTTCTAGCCGCCTTCAAGCCTGCGGCGGCCCTCACGCTTTACAAGGCCTGGGGGAATATCGCGCCGGTTTCACCGTCGCTCCCGATTGAGGTGAACGCCGTTCGCGCGAAGGCCACGCTCTTTGCGAGCACTTATGGCGGGCCTGCCACTGTTCCCCAGGCCGGTGGCACCGTCACTTTTTCGAACGCGCCGACGATCGCCAATGCCTGGACCGGTCTGGTCCCCATCACCGCGGGTACCACCACCCCCTCCGGCCCGCCGACGGCCGTCGCGCTGGATGCCACCTATGAACAGATCCAGATCGGCACCTGGGTGGCCATCGACCGCCCGTCCACGGACAGCTCCGGGAATCCGATCCGCACCACCACCTATCACCAGGTGCAAGCCGCGCAAACGCAGAGCATGGACACCACCACCGGCTTCACCGCCAAGGTGACCGTGTTAACGCTCAATCCCCTATGGCTGAGCGATTCTTCCAAACTGACTAACGATCTGACCGGCGCAACGGGCACCGCCGTGCTTCGCGGCACGGTGGTTTACGCCCAGGCGGAGACGCTCGGCCTCGCCGAAGAGCCGCTCGACCGGGACGTGGAAGGCAACACCATCGAACTCGACGGGCTGTACGACGGCCTGGAATCCGGGCGCTGGATCATCGTATCCGGCGAGCGGACTGATATCACAGACTCTGCCGGCTCGACCACCGCGACCGGAGTCACTGGCGACGAGCTGGTGATGATTGCCGCCGTTACCCAGGGAGCGGGCAAGCAATCGTGTCTGCCGTACACGACCAGCACCATACCGTTCACGAGCATTTACTACGTGACTGACCCGAATGCCGCCGGCGACCAACTGGTGGTCGGCGTGCCGGCGGCGCTGCCGTCTGTTTTCCTGAACGCCGTGCCGCTGCCAAGCGCCACCAACCAGCAGATTTGCGATCCCGTCCAGCTTGCGCCCGGGTTCTATGCCAATGCCTACGTTCCGACCGCAGCAGAGCGGGGCGGCGACTTCAGCGCCTTCGGCGCGCCGCTCATCGACCCGGCCAACAATCAGCCTTTTGCGGGCGGGCAGATTCCGGCGGCGCGCTCGGACCCGACCGTTTCGAGCGGCGCAGTCTTCGCTTGGCGGACAGGCTCGGTGGCCAGCGGCTCGGACACGCCGCATACGACGCTGGTGCTCGCCAACAACCTTGCTTACAAGTACGACAGTACCAAAGTCACCGTCTATGGCAATGTGGCCAAGGCCACGCACGGGCAGACGGTGGGCGAGGTGCTCGGCGATGGCAACGGCGGACAGTCGCTGCAAAAATTCACGCTCGGACAGTCGCCCCTCACTTACCTGCCTGCTCCGACGCCTGCGGGCGCGAAGAGCACCCTGGTGGTGCGGGTGAACGAGGTCGAGTGGCACGAGGCGGACAGCCTCGCCGGGCTTGGCCCCCGCGACCGCGACTACATCACCCAGGCCGACGATGCCCAGAAGACCGCCGTGATCTTCGGCACTGGCGACCACGGGGCGCGCCTGCCGACCGGCAGTTCCAACGTCAAGGCGACCTACCGATACGGCATCGGTGCGTCGGGCAACGTGGACGCGCAACAGATCAGCCAGCTCGCAACGCACCCGCTGGGCGCCCAGGGGGTCATCAACCCGCTGCGGGCGAGCGGCGGCGCCGACCGCGACAGCCGCGACCAGGGGCGGCACAACGCGCCCCTGGCGGTGGAGGCGCTCGACCGCTTGGTGTCGGTGGAGGACTACGCCGACTTCGCCCGAACCTACGCCGGCATCGGCAAGGCCAGCTCGGTGCGGCTTACGGACGGCCGCCGCCTCGTGGTCCACGTCACCATCGCCGGTGCCGAAGATATTCCGATTGACCCCAACTCCGACCTTTACCAGAACTTCGTCCAGGCGCTCTATCAGAACGGAGACCCTTACCAGGCTATTCAGGTGGCGCTGCGGAAGCTCAAGCTGCTGGTGATGAGCGCCGGGGTGAAGGTGCTGCCGGACTATCTGTGGGAGTCGGTCGAGCCGAACATCCGGGCGGCGCTGCTCGGTACCTTCGGCTTCGATCAGCGCGACCTGGGTCAGAGTGCGTTTCTGGGCGAGGTCATCAGCACCATGCAGGCCGTGGAGGGCGTGAGCTACGTGAATGTGACCACATTTGACTCCGTGGCCGAAGACGTGACGGCAGCGCAATTGGCGTCGCTCACAGATCCCAAGTTGGGGCTGCAGTTGCAGGATGTCGTGGAGGCAGACTTGGCAAAGGTCGTTCCGACCGAGACGGATCCGACGAAGCGCATCGTGCCGGCGGAACTGGCGATCGTGACCCCGGACATTCCGGACACCGTGATTCTGACGCAGATTACGACGTGATTCGTAGGGCCGCGGCTTGCCGCGGCCAAGGCCGACCCCAGGATCGGCCCTGAAAGAGCGGTAGTTGGAGACCTGACGCATGAACGCTGACCCTGACCGGCTCTACGAACTGGTGCCCGCGATCTATCGCCTGCGGGACGCGGAGCAGGGCTATCCTCTGCGCGGCTTGTTGCGCGTCATCTCCGAACAGGTGAACCTGGTCGAGGCCGACATCGCCCGGCTTTACGAGAACTGGTTCATTGAGACTTGCCAGGACTGTGTGGTGCCGTACATCGGCGAGCTGATCGGCTATACGGTGCTGCCCGACGGGACAGAGGTGGCCGAGGTCGAGACGGCGCGGGGCGAGGCGCGCAACCGCATCTTGATTCCGCGGCGCGAGGTGGCCAATACCATCCACTACCGTCGGCGCAAGGGTACGCTGGCGCTGCTGGAGGATCTGGCCCAAGCCGTCGCCGGATGGCCGGCGCGGGCGGTGGAGTTCTATCGGCTGCTCGGGTGGACCCAGAACATCAATTACCTGCACCTCGACCGGGGCCGGACGGTGGACGTCCGGGATGGCGACGCGCTCGACGACATCAATAGTGCCTTCGACGAATTAGGGCATACTATTGATGTAAGATGTAAAAGTGTGGAGTTTCTCCACACTTTTCCGAGGGCCGGAAATATTCCCAAAGTTGGGGTATTTGTGTGGCGGCTGACGTCGTATTCGGTGACCGAAACTCCCGCCTTCTGCTTTGAGGAAGAAGGCCCTAACTGCTTTCTGTTCAGTGTATTAGGCAATGACGCCCAACTGTTCACCAGACCCCAGCTTCCCTCGCCTCATCCCCCGGGCAAGCTCAACTTGCCCATGCCGATCCGTCGCCGCGACTTCGAGACAATTGAGACAGCCGAGATAGCCGAGTCGAGTGATTCGGGCGTACCGGCTTACTACGGCGACGGCAAGAGTCTGCAGGTCTGGACCGGGTCGCCGCGCCAGCCCGTCCCAGCGAAGTACATCGTCCCGGCGGACCTGACCGACTGGACCTATCGTCCGCTACCCGGCCAGGTCGCAGTGGACCCTGTGTTGGGTCGCATCGCTTTCCCGCCGGGTCAATCCCGCCGACAAGGCGTGTGGGTTTCGTATTATTACGGATTCAGCGCCGACATTGGTGGCGGAGAATACGACCGGCCGCTTGCGCAGCCTGCCAGCTACAAGCTTTATGTTGTCGGCGAGCAGCAACCCTTCGCCCGTATCAACGACGCCCTGACGCAATGGAAGAGCGATGGGCCGGCAAACGCCGTGATTGAGATCGCTGACAGCGGCGTCTATGTCGAGCCCGTCAGCATCGCGCTGAAGGCCAAGCAGACGCTGCAGATTCGAGCCGCCAATCGCAAGCGCCCGGTACTCCGTCTCCTGGACTGGCAGACGTCCCAGCCCGACGACCTGACGGTTACCGGTGAGCCGGGTACTTGGTTCACCCTCGACGGCCTGCTAATCACGGGGCGGGGAGTCCAAGTTGAGGGCAACGTGGCGGGCGTGACCATCCGACACTCGACGCTCGTGCCGGGATGGGGTCTGCAGTGTGACTGCGAGCCGCTCCACCCCACCGAGCCGAGCCTGGAGCTCGTCAATTCGCCGGATTGCATCAGCATCGAGCACAGCATCATCGGCAAGATCCAGGTGGATCGCGACGAAGTGAAGGAAGACCCTGGGCTGATCCACATTAGTGACAGCATCGTGGATGCCACCAGCCCGAAGCGGGTCGCGCTGGGCGCGCCCGAGAGCCTGTGCGCTTACGCGATCCTGACCATCAAGCGCAGTACGGTTTTGGGGCAGATTCAGACCCACGCCATTGCGCTCGCCGAGAACAGCATCTTTATGGGTTCGATTCTGGCCTGCCGCCGGCAGCAAGGCTGCATGCGGTTCTGCTACGCGCCGCCCGGCTCGCGCACGCCGCGGCGGTACCACTGCCAGCCTGATCTGGTGGAGGCGGCGGTGGCGGACCTCTTCACCCGTGGCGACCTTACGACGGCGGAAAGGGACGCGTTGTTGGCGAGCGAGCGGCTCCGCGTCGAGCCCGAGTTCAACAGCACACGTTACGGCGCGCCCACTTACTGCCAGCTTGCAGACGACTGCGCCTGCGAAATCAGGCGCGGGGCCGACGACGAGTCGGAGATGGGCGTTTTCCATGACTTGTACCAGCCCCAGCGGCTGGCCAACCTGCGCACCCGGCGTGACGATTACACGCCGGCCGGTATGAATGCCGAAATCATTTACGCCAGTTAGGGAGAAGAGAACCATGAAGGCCGACCTTACCCGCAACACCTTTGATCCTTCCAAGCACTTCACGCGCGTCATCATGCAACAGGGACGGGTGCAGCTCGATGCCGACTGGAACGAACAGGATGCCATTCTCGTGCGCAACCTGCGCGCTTTCGTGAGAGACGCCCTCGACCCGGCTTTTGGTCCGCCCGGCAGCCAGGGGTTTCTGATTACCCCGGCGCGCGCCAAGGACTTCCAGATCGGCGGCGGACCCTACTACGTTGACGGCATCCGGTGCGAGGTGGATTCCGCACCGGTCTTGATTACCGGCTTTCCTTCGACAAACACGAAACAGGTCCAGGTGGGGGACTGGATCGCAGACGGCGTCCAGTTTGAAAAGCTCCAGTACGTTATGGTCTCGGGCGGGTCCAGCGCGCCTCCGGCGGCGCTGGTCCAGATCACGGACGTGGACCCGGGGAATCGGATCCTGACCTTCGATACCGATGTGAGTGGCTTCAAGAAATTCAGTCCGCAAGTGCAGCACGTGATTACCTACCTCAGCCAGCCGGACCATCCATTGCCCGATCCGGGAATGCCGAGTGGCGGAGCGCTCTCGGCGGGTAGTTACCAGGTTTACCTCGATGTGTGGGAACGCCACATCACTTACATCGAAGACGACAGCATCCGCGAAGTGGCTTTGAACGGGCCGGACACGGCAACCCGGGCCAAGCTGGTGTGCCAGGTGAAGGTGACAACACCCTGCCAGAGCCAAGGCACGAGCGACGCGGCCGGCGGCGCGGTTTGCTGCACGGCGCAGCAATTGACGAGCACCTTCCAGCCCGGCAACCGCGGCCGGTTGAAAGCCAGGGCCAAGCAAGCGTCGGCCTCGACCGATCCTTGCATCATCTCTCCGCAGGCGCGCTATCGCGGGCCGGAAAACCAGCTTTACCGAGTGGAGATTCACACCGGCAGCCAGGACGCTCAGGGCAATGCAACCACGCCCACGTTCAAGTGGTCACGGGAGAACGGCTCGGTCGTCTTTCCGATCGTCAGCATGGCCACTGCCAGTGGAAGCGCTACAACCACCGTTACGCTGGAAAACCTCGGGCGCGATGATCGCTTGGGGTTGGCGGTGGGCGAGTGGGTGGAGATTCAGGACGACACCTACGTGCTGCAGAACCGCGCCGAACCCCTGCTCAAGGTACAGTCCATTGACCGCGCCAGTCTGACGGTGACGCTGACAGGCGCGCCCAGCTCCAACGTGGGGCAGTTCCCGGGGCTGCATCCCTTGCTGCGGCGCTGGGATTACCAGGCAGGTGACCCGGCCGAGGGAGGGCTGCAGTTGAGCACGACGGACAACGCCGCACTGGTTCAGGAGGACGGAAATTGGCACGAATTGGAAGACGGAATCCAAATACAGTTTCAGGCCCCGGACGCCGGCCAGCCACCAACCTCCTATCGCACCAGCGACTACTGGCTGATTCCGGCGCGCACCGCCACCGGTGACGTCGAGTGGCCGATTGCAACCGATACTCAGGGCAATCCCGAGTTGGACAGCCAAAACAATACCATTCCCATCGCCCTGCCTCCCCTGGGAGTGCAGCATCACTACGCGCCGCTCGCAGTCATCACCCTTGATTCCGGAGGGGCCGTTATCCCTCAAGCCCAGAACGGCGGCGTTCAGGATTGCCGGAAGCCACTGAAGTGACGATGGGCATCATCGCGACGAGGTGATTGGGAAACACTTTGGGCCGCTGGGGACGTCGTAATACATAGGTCAGTCAATTCTTTGTTTCTTGCCCGGCCGCTGCATATTTCAGAGTTGGGACGCGTGAGGAGTTGAGACCGGATGAATGCAGCGAAGCGAAGGTTTGGACGCGCGGCGATTGTGAGCGGCGGCTTCTATTTCGGTTTCCTTCTGCTCGCCATCGCGCTGACCAAGTTCACAATTTACATTAATTCCTTGCCCTATGCTCCTGCCGTTGCTGGTGACCCGGCGGCGCTGAGCAGAGCCCAGGATGCGTACGCTGGCGTGGCTAACCTGCTCACTTCTCTGGCCACCGGGTTGCTTGCGGCCTTGGGGTGGTTCTTGGCCAAATTACCCAAACAGCGCTATTCTGCGCGACATCTCTGGCCTGCCATCGTAGGGGCTTTTTTTGCGTTATTGTCCATTTACTTCGGGTATGTCTCCTCGCAGAACGTTGAATGGGCGATAGAGTGGTCTGTCCCTAGCCTCGATATTCCCAAGCTCATGTGGTTTAGGTATGGGCAATTTTCCGCGATTGTGCTAATATTACTATGTTAAGTTGGGCGAGTTGCCATCGCAATTCAGATAATAAAATTGCGGCAGGAAGGGCAACCATACAACTTTAATCCGCCCGAAAATGGATGTTGTTTCAAGCCTTGAAACTGGCGGATTTCTCGACAGACTTAACATAGTAATACTAAGTGTCCTCTTTTTCGCCGACTTTATAAGGCGAGATTGGACCAAGGTGGATGAGCATGAAGGCCCAACGAATGTTTCGAGCGCCTGAAATTGTGCTGTGCTGTGTGCTCCTGTTCCCGGCGCCTTTGCTGTCGCAGAGGCCCGAGGCGCCTGGCAGGTTATCTGTCACGTCGACGGGGGTGCGCCGAAATAAGCATTGACGGCCGGGATACACATCAAGTAACCCACGACGCGAAGGAAGTAAGACAATCCACTTTCGTTGTTTCTCCCGGCGACCACTACGTGTCGTTGGCAAGCGGAAGCTTGAAGAAGTGCCAATCGCCATCGCCGAGGGTGACAGTGTCTCCTGGTACCAACTGGTCAGTCAACTGCACTGCGGCGGGATGGGATGTTCCTATCCAACATTGAGAAGGTGATCATCAACTGGCGCGTCGAACGATCTCGGAGTGCCTCGCCCTGCTGCCGGAAGATTCGACGGGCGTCATCGATCCCGACCAATACGCGCTGAGGGTTATCGGCACCGGGCCTTCAGTGGACGGTCACTTCCTCCGGCTCGATCTCAATCCTGACCAGCGGAATCCCGGCCTGGCGGAAGGCTCTTGCTTTCGAGCGATGTACGCGTCGTCGTGGACGCTCTCCAGGGTTTCGTCGAGCTCCCGAAGCGCGGATTCGATTCTGGCCAGTTCAGGCTCGAAGTTGGCGGGCCCGTAACGCCCGCTCCCACAGTGCCTGTAGCACCTCCCGTGGTCGTCAAGCGCCGAGGTGGACCCTCACGATTCCGTAAGAAATGAATCGGCCTCAAAATTGTCGGAAGCTGCTGAAGCCCGTAGCGATGGAATAAGCGCGCGACAAGGTCCGGATTGGGTCGCCCTGTCGCGTCTTGGCTTCGCACGGGCCGGGACCGAACCGCCACCCCCAACCCGAATGGCGCGTCGGTTCGCCTTGCTCATCCCGCCCTCAAAACACTTCCTGCATCATCCCGCCACGCGGCTAGCCTAACTTCCGCGCCCCAAGGCGATTTTGGGGCGGTTTCGGAAGGCAAGACTATTGTTTTCAACGCGAGATGCTTTTTGGCCCAGAATAGTGACGAATATGTGTCATCATTTTCCTTGACATGAGCAGGTTAGATGATGTACATAGTGTCCTGTGTACATTCGCAAGACCGCCAAGTCGCACAAGGGCAAAACCTATACCAATTACCTGCTCGTTGAGTCCGTGGCGACGCCCAAGGGCCCTCGCCAGCGCATCATCTGCTCGCTCGGCAGCCTCGCCCCCGCACCTGCCGAACAGTGGCTGGACTTGGCCCGCCGCCTCGAAGCCCGCCTGCAGGGACAGACCTCGCTAACCC
>JBOGKI010000002.1:0-29775 GCA_050745605.1 Terriglobia bacterium
GGCGCGTCCCTTATTCGACCACGAGATGGTCGGACGCGCCGTGAAGGAGTCGTTCAAGAAGCTGAATCCCTTCACCCTGCTCAAAAATCCCGTGATTTTTGTGGTGGAAGTGGGCGCGGCGTTGACCTTGCTTTTCCTGATCCGCGACGCCATCGCGGCAAGGCACGGCCTGGGATTCGAGTTGCAGATCGATCTGTGGCTTTGGTTCACCGTTCTTTTTGCCAACTTCGCCGAAGCGATGGCGGAAGCGCGAGGCAAAGCTCAAGCGGAGACGCTGCGCAAGACGAAGACAGATGCTGTGGCCAACCGCATCCTGGCAAACGGCAAGACCGAACAGGTCCCATCTTCCCGGCTGCGCGCCGGAGATATCGTTCTGTGCTCCTGCGGCGAACTGATTCCGGGAGACGGCGAAGTGATCGACGGCATCGCCACGGTCGATGAGTCCGTGATCACCGGAGAAAGCGCTCCGGTGATTCGCGAGTCGGGCGGCGACCGCAGCGCCGTGACGGGCGGAACGAAAGTTCTCTCCGACCAGATCAAAATCAAGATCACTTCCAACCCCGGCGAAACCTTTCTGGACCGCATGATCGCGCTCGTGGAGGGAGCCGAGCGGCAAAAGACGCCGAACGAGATCGCACTGAACATCCTGATTGCCGGATTGACGATCATCTTCCTTCTGGCGGTTGTCTCTTTGCAGCCCTTCGCGATTTACAGCGTCAACACGGTGGGAGCCGGTGCTGTGCCCACGGTGGCTGTCCTGGTGGCGCTGCTGGTCTGCTTGATTCCGACGACCATCGGCGGGTTACTCTCTGCCGTCGGCATCGCCGGCATGGATCGCGTGATTCAGCACAACGTGTTGGCGATGAGCGGCAAAGCCGTTGAAGCGTCGGGCGATGTCGATACCCTGTTGCTGGATAAGACCGGAACCATCACTCTCGGCAACCGGCAGGCTGTGGAGTTTATCGCTGCAGAAGGCGTGTCCGGCCAGGAACTGGCCGATGCGGCTCAACTCTCGAGCCTCGCGGACGAGACTCCCGAGGGACGTTCGATCGTAGTCCTGGCCAAGGAAAAATACAACCTGCGCGGCCGGGAATTGTCCCACCAGGAAGCGTCGTTCATCCCCTTCTCAGCGTATACACGCATGAGCGGCGTGGATATGGATGGCCGCCGTCTGCGCAAGGGAGCGACGGACGCCATTGTGCAGTTTGTCGTGGAAAATGGCGGCAAGGTTCCGGATAACTTCCTGGAGTTATCCGATCGCGTAGCCCGCACCGGCGGCACCCCCTTGGCGGTGGCCGACGGTCCCCGGCTGCTAGGACTGATCCACCTGAAAGATATCATCAAGGGTGGCATGCGCGAACGGCTGGAGCAACTGAGGAAGATTGGCATTCGCTCCGTCATGATTACTGGCGACAATCCCCTGACTGCGGCGGCCATTGCGCAGGAAGCCGGAGTGGATGATTTCCTGGCCCAGGCGACTCCGAAAGACAAAATGGATTACATCAAGAAGGAGCAGGCTCAGGGACGACTCGTAGCGATGACCGGAGATGGCACCAATGACGCCCCAGCCCTGGCCCAAGCGGACGTTGGCGTGGCCATGAACACCGGCACCATGGCCGCTAAAGAAGCCGGCAACATGGTGGACCTGGACAGCAATCCTACCAAGCTCATTGAGATTGTTGCTATCGGCAAACAGTTGCTGATCACTCGCGGTGCGCTGACAACTTTTTCATTCACCAACGACGTGTCCAAGTATTTCGCAATCATTCCGGCCATGTTCGTCAGTACGTATCCAGCGCTGAACAATTTAAACATCATGCGCCTGCACTCTCCCCAGAGTGCCGTCTTGGCAGCAGTCATCTTCAACGCTTTAATCATCATTGCTCTTGTCCCGCTGGCCTTGCGGGGAGTGAAATACCGGCCGCAGAGTGCCGCGGGAATGCTGCGCCGCAGCCTTTGGATCTACGGGTTGGGCGGCTTCATTGCCCCCTTCCCATGCATCTTTCTCATCGACCGGCTGCTCGGAGTGTTGCATTTGGCTTAAGGAGTGGACCCATGAAAAACCAAATTGGCCCGGCATTGCGCTTGATGTTGGTAATGACCGTTCTCACCGGACTCATCTACCCGGGTGTCGTCACCGGCATCTGCCAGGTTCTGTTCCCGGCACGGGCGAACGGAAGCTTGCTGAAAGTGGATGGGAAAGAGGTGGGGTCTGCTCTCATTGGGCAGAATTTCACGAGGCCTCAGTATCTCCATCCCCGGCCCTCCGCCGCCGGCAATAACGGATACGATCCGACCGCTTCCGGCGGTTCGAATTTGGGCCCGACCAGTCAGAAGTTGATGGACCGCGTGAAAAGTTCGATCGAGCAGTTCCGCAAAGAAAACCCAGGCTATACGGGCCCGATCCCGGCCGATATGGTGACTGCATCGGGCAGTGGTCTTGACCCCGACATCAGCCCGGCATCCGCGGAGGCCCAGGCGGCGCGCATTGCCAAGGCAAGAGGTGTCACGGAGGATCAGATTCTGCAGCTCATTGGAAAACAGACCCAAGGCCGCGCGTTAGAGTTCATCGGTGAGCCGAGGGTCAATGTGTTGAAGACTAACTTGGCTTTAGACCGGCAATTTCCGCACCGATGAGCACCTCCGCCCGGATTTGTCGAACGCGATCTCGACTTGGCGCTCCTGGTTACACGCCAGAAAGGACCTAAAAACCATGCGAATTTACACTTCAGCGCTTGGGGTGTGTTCAGTTTGCCTCTGCTTGACGATGGGTTTGGCCTCCGATGCCTTCTCACAACAAGCTGATCCCGCGGCTGACCAGAATGCGGCATCGCAAAGCACCGGCGCCGATTTGAGTCCTTACTCAAGAGAATTGCTCGAACGGATTGAGAAACTTGAAAAGGAGGTGGCGGACTTGCAGTCAAGGCTGGCACAGGCGCCGTCGCAGGCCCAGAGCCCGGTCGCAGCGCAAGAACAAGGCCCGCCGCGAACTCAACCGCCTATACTGTCGGCTGCTCAGCAACGGGCCGCTGCGACCGCGACCGCAGTGGCTCAGGCGCAACCTTCTATGTCCCCAGGAAACGTAGGTCAGGCTGTAGCCGGGACCGAGACTCAGGCTGCCCGCCAAGCCCCTGCCGGATCCACCACGCCAAGTTTGCTTTCCGGAACCACGTTGAACTTTGACCTGGACGGCTACTACGGTTACAACTTCAATCACCCTGTGGGGGGCGTCAACTTGCTGCGTGCTTACGACGTGCTCAGCAACAATTTCAGCCTGAACCAGGCGGGCATGATTGTGGAGCGGTCTGCCGACGCTTCTCAGAATCGGCCCTTCGGGTTCCGGGTGGATTTGATGTTTGGCCAGGCTACAGACACCTTGCAAGGAAGCCCCGTCAATGAGCCCCGGCCGCAGATTTACCGGAACGTCTACCAGGCCTATGGGACTTACATCGTTCCGGTCGGTAGCGGCTTGACGATTCAATTCGGAAAGTGGGCGTCGTCCTTGGGGACCGAAGGAAATTACACGAAGGATCAGTCTAATTACTCACGCGCCTTCTTTTACAATTTTCTACCCTTCTACCACATGGGCTTGCTTGCGAGCTATGCCGTCAATAGCAGGGTGACGGTGCAATACTGGCTGGTGAATGGCGCGAACGCGACGGAAAGCTTTAACAACGGCCGCTCCAATGCGTTCGCCTTCATCGTCACACCCAATAGCACGACCTCCTTGCATCTGAATTATTTTGAGGGTGACCAGCAGAGAGCCTATGTCCCCAACCTGAACCCTGGAATTCCAACTCTCCCAACACAGCCGGGTCTTTCCACCACTCCAGTTCAACCCACTCCGAACGGCCGCGAGCATATTTTTGATTCCTATGCCTCATGGAAGGCCGCCAACAAGTTGTCCTTTACCGGCGAGGGCGACTATGTGATCAATCGGGCCTTTTCACTTGCCCGGCCGGCTGAAGTGGCGGGCGGAGCCGGATACGTTAAGTATCAGTTCACCCCGGCGTTCGACTTGGCGGGCCGCTTCGAGTTCCTCGCCGACCAGGAAGGGCTGTTCAGTGGCAAGACTCAGGACTTAAAGGAAAGTACGCTGACGGCCACTTATGAATTCGGTGAGGGATTCCAATTGCGCGGCGAGTTTCGGCGCGATTTTTCCAACCAACCTTTCTTCCTGACCAATCTTCCCAACGTGTTCAAGCGCGATCAGAATACCGCAACGCTCGGAATGATCTGGTGGTCTGGCGGCAAGCGAGGCGGTTGGTGACAGCCGGCAGGTTGCCGGAACATCGTAGCCTGGGTTGATCCGCTGGCAGAATGTGCTACAAAGGTTACAATAGGTAATCTGGATATCGTCGAGGAGGTTGGACAAGAGAACGGCATGTCGAATTACCTGCCCAAGGCAACGGCCACGCGCCCGGATCCGGAAGCGTTGCTTCGCCGAATCCAGGCGGAGGAAGAGCGGCAAAAGCAGGGCCGGCTGAAGATCTTTCTGGGCTACACCTCCGGAGTCGGAAAGTCCCGTCGCATGTTGGACGAAGGACGGCGACGCCACGACCGGGGTGAGGACGTTGTGATTGGCGCCATTCAGTCTCCGGTGTCTCCTGAAGTAGGAGCTTTGATCGAAAAAATGGAGGTGATTCCACTCCTCCAAAGAGAAGGCATCTCCATGATGAACGTCGGGGCGATTCTGCGCCGCCGCCCGGAGGTGTGCCTGGTGGACGGGCTCGCCTTCGACAACGCTCCCGGCAGTGTCCATTCTAAGCGCTGGCAGGATGTGGAACAGTTGCTGGAGGCCGGCATTTCCGTGATTGCATCCCTGAACCTGCAATACATAGAGGAATACCGGAAGCAGGTCGAAGAGCTTACGGGAAAGTACGTGAAGGAAACCGTCCCGGTGGCTTTCATCTACAAAGCCGACGAGATTGAGGTCGTGGACCTCCCCGCGGATGCCTGCCAGGAGCCGAGGAGTGGAGCTGAAGCTGTGTCGGAAGCCGCCCGCAGGCAGCAGCACCTCTCCGAACTTCGAGAGATCGCGCTGCTTCTGGCGGCGGACGTGGTCGATCGCGAGCTGGAAGGATACCTTCATCGCAACGGCATAGAACCTTCGTGGGGAGCGCAGGAGCGGTTTCTCGTCTATGTGTCTTCTGACGCAAACGCCGCGAAGATGATCGAAAGCGGACGCCGCAATGCCGACCGTTTTCACGGCGAGCTTTTCGTAGCCTATCTTGACCGTCCTGATCTCACTCCCAGCGCCCGGTCCATCCTGGCAGCCAACCTGGAGATCGCCCGCCGGCACGGCGCTCAAATTGAAGCCCTGGACGGTGAGAATTCCGTGGAGACGGTCATGCGTTTCGTCCGCAGGCGTGGAATCACGCAGATCTTTGTGGAGCAGATTCCCAAGCTGAGCTGGCCGGACGGTTTGTGGGGCAGCGAGGTCGACGAGCTGATTCGAAAAGCGGAAGGGATTGACGTCCGGGTTTTCCCACTCTAAGGAGTCTTCCCATGGCCGGCCCTCTCACGCCAACTCCGCGCGGCGCGTTGAAGATTTATCTGGGCTACGCCGCCGGGGTGGGAAAGACCTACAAAATGCTGGATGAGGGTCAGGAGCTCCAGCACGATGAGGTGGACGTTGTCGTCGGCTACTTCGAATCTCACGGCCGACAGGATACCATCGCCAAGGCCGAGGGCCTGGAGAACGTCAGCCGCAAGAAGGTGGAATATCGAAGCACCGTTTTTGAGGAGATGGACACCGAGGCCATCCTGCGCAGACGGCCTCAGGTTTGCCTGGTGGATGAATTCGCTCATACCAACGTTCCGGGCTCAGAACGCGCGAAGCGATGGGAAGATGTGCAAATGCTGCTGGATGCCGGAATCAACGTTATCACTACGATGAACGTCCAGCACGTCGAGAGCTTGAACGATCAAGTCTGGCAGATTACCGGCATTCGTATGCAGGAAACCGTACCGGATTGGGTCATCACGGATGCTGACGAAGTGGTGATGGTGGACTTGCCACCCGAAGCCTTGTTAAACCGCCTTAAACGGGGCGTGGTTTATCCAGCCGAAAAAGCTGGCCGGGCTCTCGAAAACTTTTTCAAGGAATCCAACCTTGTGGTCTTGCGCGAATTGGCCTTGCGCCAAACGGCTCATGAGGTGGACGTCCGCCACGTAAGCCAGGGTGAGAACCAGGGTGACGGTTCTTCATCGACCGGCGCCATTTCAAAGCACTCTTCGGAATCGGCCCAACACGATCGCATCTTGATCTTCGTTACACCGGACCCTTTGTGCGCCATGCTGATCCGGCGTGGTCGCCGCGTGGCGGATTATCTCCACGCAGACTGCTTTGCCGTGTGCGTTCAGCCGGAATTTGATGATCGCGCGCCCGCGCTTGAGGATCGTGCCGCCCTTGAAAGGCACTTGAATTTTGCCCGCAACCTTCACATCGAAACACGCATTCTGAAAGGGCAGGACGCGGCGGAATCGCTGGTTGATTTCGCCCGGATGCACCAAATCACGCAAATTTTCATTGCCCGCCCTAGTAAGACCCCACGGCTTCAACTTTTCTTCGGCAAGGACCTTGTTCAGCAGGTTGTTCGGCTTTCCCGTGACATGCAAGTGACCGTCGTGGCGGACCGCCGCCGAAACCAGGCTGCCAAGTGAACCCGCGGCCGGTCCGCATCCCTGGAGCTGACCGATGCCGGTCATCGTCGGCCAGCAAAGCCGAAGACCTGAAGGACGCAGGTCTGGGCCGCGGATTATGGATTAAGGAGGATTTTGCCGAAGAAGTCCCGGCTCTCCATTTTGGCTTGAGCGGCGGCAGCATGGCGCAACGGGAAGGCCGAATCAATCACTGGGTTCACTTTCCTCCGAAAGACCAGCTTCAGCACCTCCATCAACTCGCCTTTGCCGCCCATGAAAGACCCGAGCAGCGCGCGCTGCCTTCCGAACAGTCCGCGCAGGTCGAGCTTCACTTCGTGGCCGGAGGTGACGCCGCACGTCACGAGCCGCCCGTAGGTGGCCAGCGACTGAAAGCACGCTTCCCACACCGCCGCGCCCACGTGCTCCACGATCACATCCACGCCGCGCTTCGCCGTTAATCGCTTCACCTCGCCGGCAATCGATTGCTTCTGATGATTGATGGTTTCATCCGCCCCGAGCTGGCGCGCCTTCTCCAGCTTGGCGTCCGTCCCTGCCACGGCAATCACCCGCGCGCCGATCAGCTTGGCGATTTGGATGGCCGCGCTGCCCACGCCCGATCCTGCTCCAATCACCATCACATCTTCGCCGGGCCGCGCTTGGGCCCGAGTCATCAGCATGTGCCACGCCGTGAGGAACACCAGCGGTACTGCGGCAGCCTCATCAAAGCTGAAGTCCGCAGGAATGGGAATCACATTGGGCTCCGGTGACTTCACGAGTTCGGCATAGCCGCCATCCACCAGCACGCCGAACAGCGTGTAGCTGCGGCAGGCGCTATCTAATCCTTTGAAGCACATCTGGCATTGGCCGCAACTGATGCCCGGCGCCAGCAACACGCGGTCGCCGGTCTTGATGCGCTTCACCAGCGCACCAACCGATGTCACCACGCCGGCAATATCGCTGCCCAATATATGGGGCATCTGGAGCGGCCAGCTCGATACGCCTTCGCGCAGCCACAAATCCAGATGATTCAGCGCGCATGCCTTCACCTGAACCAGAACTTCGTTTTCCGCAATCTTCGGCTCGGGCGCGTCCTCAAATTTCAGAACATCCAGCCCGCCGTGCTCGTGAAATCGAACGGCCTTCATCTTCGCCGCCTCCTTCGGTGCGCATGTGATCTTCAAGCTTACTAGATTTGGTGGGTACTTGGCGGCCCCTTGCGACTCAGCGAAGCCCACGGCACAAACGCCGTGCCGCGGCTACCATTTTCACGCCAAGCCGCAGAGGCGCAAAGCCGCCGGTCGTGATGCAGGTTGCTGTAGCGGCGCTCTGTGAACGCCGAAAGCGATGTGGAATCAACGACGGCGGTCGCAGACCGCCGCTACAGCCGAGCTGCCACGATTCTTGTGAACGTGAAGGCGCGTATGATAGCTTCAGAATATGGCTCCCATTCGTGTCCGTTTTGCGCCAAGTCCGACGGGATTCGTGCACGTCGGCAACGCTCGCACCGCGCTGTTCAACTGGCTCTTCGCGCGTCATCAGGGAGGAACTTTCATTTTGCGCATTGAGGATACCGACGTCGAGCGTTCCGAGGAGCGATACGAGTTGCAGCTTATCGAAGACCTGAAATGGTTCGGCCTCGACTGGGACGAAGGCCCGGATCGCGGTGGGAATTGGGGTCCTTACCGGCAGTCCGAGCGCAAGGAGCTTTATTCGAAGCTCGCGGCCCAATTGATCGAACAGGATCACGCCTATTTCTGCTTTTGCACACCGGAGGAACTGGAGGCGGACCGGCAGGAGGCACTGAAAGCAGGACGCCAGCCGAAATACTCAGGCCGCTGCCGCCAGCGTCCGCTCCAGGAATCAGCGCGCCAGGTTGCTCAGGGTTCTCTCGCCGCGATCCGGCTGAAAATTGTAGATAGCGTCTTCAACTGGACCGACATGGTTCACGGCGCCACCAGCTTTTCAAGCGACGTGATCGGCGATCCCATCATCATGCGCTCTGACGGCAATCCCGCTTACAACTTCGCCGTGGTCGTGGACGATCACCAGATGGAGATCACCCACGTGATTCGCGGCGACGACCACATTTCCAATACCCCGCGCCAGCTCGCAGCCTATCGTGCCTTCGCATGGGAACCGCCACGCTTTGCGCACCTTTCCACGATTCTCGGACCCGATCGCACGCGCCTTTCCAAGCGCCACGGAGCGACCTCGCTCGAAAGCTTCCGGCTGATGGGCATCCTGCCGGAGGCGCTGCGAAATTACCTGGCGCTGCTGGGTTGGTCACCCGCAGACGGCAAGACGGAGATTCTGAACGATCGGGAATTGATCGCCCAATTCTCACTCGAACACATAACCAAGAGCCCCGCCGTCTTTGACAATGAAAAACTGAACTGGCTGAACCGGCATTACCTGAAAGCGTCGTCACCGGCGCGGCTGGCTGAGCTGGCGATTCCGTTTCTCGCTGCCGCAGGCTACCTGGATGGCCCTGTGCCCGCGGCGGTGCGGCCCTGGATTGAGCGTGTGGTAGACGCCGTCCTCAAGAATCTCGACCGCCTCGATCAGCTTCCCGCAGCGGCGCGCGTCATATTCGACTTCAACCCACGCAATCTTTTGCAGAACGAAGGGACACGGATTGAAGCCCAGCACGCGGACACTCGCGCGGTGGTGTTAGCGCTTCTTCAGGAACTCCAAACCGAAAACGAAATTACCAGCGAGAGCTTCCGCGCCGCCGCCAAAGCCGTGCAGCAGGAGACGGGGAAAAAAGGTAAAGAGCTGTTCCATCCCATCCGTCTGGCGCTGACGGGCGAAACGTCGGGGCCTGAACTCGATAAGCTGGTGCCGATGTTTCAAGAGGGCGCAAAGCTCAATCTGCCCAGGCCGGTCCAGAGTGTCATCGGGCGGCTTCAGGAATTCCTGGAAGCCACGGAGACGGCCCGATGAAGCTCACACCGCGCGGCCACCGGCGGCCCCCGGAACCACGCGACGACGTGATCTATGGGATCAATGCCGTGAAGGAAGCGATCGAGGCGCGGCCGGTTGAATACGTCCTTTTTTCAGAAGGTCATCACGGCGGGCGGCTTCAGGAGCTGATTGACGGCTGCCGCGCCCACGGCATCTCTGTGCGCTTTGCTCCCGTCAACGCTCTGGGGAGGTTGGCCGGAACGGTACAGCATCAGCACGCCGTGGCCGTCGTTTCGGCGAGGTCTTATGAATCCCTGGAGTCGTTGTTGGAATCAACGTCGCCCGCATTGATCGTGGCCCTGGATGGAGTGGAAGATCCGGGAAACCTGGGAGCAGTAGTGCGGACGGCGGTGGGCGCGGGGGCAACCGGCGCCGTGATTCCGGAACGGCGCGCGGCGGGGTTGACGCCAGCCGTAGCGCGAGCCGCAGCCGGCGCTCTGGAGCATTTGCGGATGGCGCGAGTGCCCAACCTCACGCGCACACTGGCTGACCTCAAGAAGCAGAATATCTGGGTGTACGGGTTTGAGCCGAAGGCGCAAAAATCGTACCTCGACCTGGATTACCGCATTCCTTGTGTGCTGGTACTGGGCGGTGAAGGACAGGGTCTGCACCGCCTGGTGCGTGAGACGTGCGACGAGCTGGCTCATCTGCCCTTGTACGGACCGGTGGAATCTCTGAACGTTTCCGTAGCCGCGGGGATCGTGCTTTATGAAGCCGCAAGGCAAAGGCAGGATGCAAAGAAACAAGTGACCAGTGATAGGTGACGAGTGTAAGTCACGGGGAGCAGCGAGTCTCCGAATCCCATTGCGCCCGTCACGCCGGAGGGTCAATTTGGTTGCCGGGTGGCGTCGCGCTGAGCAATGTCATGTTACAATGGCGGCGTCGTGACGATAGAGTTAATCGACATTCTGAGGCTTGCGGGCTTCAATACAAAGCTACCAACAAAGTTGGTCCGTCACCGAAGTCGCCGCTACCCCGTGGAGGAACTGCGTCGCGACGGCTGGCTTGAACTCTATCAGGCGTATCAGAGTAAGTCGCTATTTCATGATGTTAAACAGATCGTTTCCTTTTACGGATTATCTGGAAGCCGGGCGGGTTTTTACGGTGTGTACAAAGTCCTGGGTCACCACCCGAAGAGAGAGGGACTCACCCCTAACGAATGTGAGTTGTCCCGGCAGTGGAACCGGGGGCCAGGGTTCTTCTATGACCTAGAGCGCGACCGTCGGTTTGACGATCTTCGTGATCGCCTGATTATCGACTGGCCTGGACCGCGCGGGTGGTACCAGAAGAGGCTCGACAATAAGTACGTTCTTGAGATCTTGGAGTCCGGGCGTAAACTTCCTCCTTTTTCGGACTACTTGGAATTTAGCCTCACGTATGCCCAACTCAAGGACCTCTTCGAGAACGAGGAAGCCCACCGAGATTGGCGCATACAGTTGAGCGCCGTCGCTGGCGTTTACTTGGTACTCGCTCAGACTTCCGGGCAACAATACGTCGGTAGCGCGTACGGTCCGAATGGGATTTGGGGACGCTGGCGGGAATATGCGACCTCCGGCCACGGAGGCAATGACCACCTGAGACACTTGGTCCGGAAGAACGCTTCTTATCCAGAGCACTTCCGCTTCTCTGTGCTTCAGATTTTGCCGAAGACCATGGCGCGAAAGAGTGTCATTCAGTGCGAATCGTTGTACAAACAGAAGCTTGGATCGCGCGCGATGGGTCTTAACTCTTAACTCAAATTGACCCACCGCCCCGGTCACTCATCACTTGGTCGTCGGGCAGCACGCGCCACGCGGGATAGGATCGCCGTGTGGGCAGGTCTGAGGATGGTTCAGGAAAGTACAGACTTGGTTAGTGACGGCGGGAGTCCAGAGCGGTTCGACCTTGCAGGCGTTTTCGTGGAGCGCCTCTTCACCCATTCCGAACGTCTCAAAGAACAATCTCTCCGCCAGGCGGTGGCGCCGAATAAGCTGATCGGCGCGCTCCTGCCCGATTCCGGTGAACGACATTCGCCGGCCGTCCAGGCTGATCAGGCCGTCCTGAGCCATGAGCAGAAAAGTGGCGCGATTCTCAACGAATTCGGGCAGCTTTTCCGTGTCGAGCTCAGGCTGATTCGCTTCTTCCACCGCCCGCCACATCGCCTGGAGCAACCCTTCCACCAGTTGACCCTCATGCGGCGGAGCCACGGAAACTTCCGTCAAGCGGCCATGGTGCAGCTCAATCCGCCGTTCCGCCATTCGCGCGATTTCCGGATCGTGCGTGACCATCACAACGGTGTGGCCTTCACGGTGCAACTCTGTGATGATGCCCATCACAATGTTTTCATTCACCTCATCCAGGTTACCCGTGGGCTCATCGGCCAGCACCAGGTGCGGCTGGTTGATCAGCGCCCGCGCGATGCAAACGCGCTGCTGCTCGCCGCCGGAAAGTTGTGAGGGCAGGTGGTGTATCCGCTGCCCTAGTCCCACGCGGCGCAGCGCCTCGCCGGCTTCGCGCTCGTCCACCAGGCTATGGAAGTATTGCGCCAGCATCACGTTTTCAAGGGCGCTGAGATAGGGAACAAGATGGAATTGCTGGAAGACGAAGCCGATTTTCTCGGCCCGCAGCCGCGCCAATGCAGCTTTGGAAAGCCGGGCGATGTCTTCGCCATCGATTCGAATTGCGCCCGAGCTGGGAGCGTCGAGACCGCCGAGAATGTTCAGCAGGGTGCTTTTGCCTGAGCCGGACGGACCCATCACCGCAATCCACTCTCCACGCTCCACGGAAAAGGAAACGTCGTGAAGGGCGTGAAAGCCCGATCCGTAAATCTTCGTCAGCCCCCCGACTTCAATAAAGGCCACTATCTTACTCTCCCTCGAAGCCGCAACGCCGGCGATCTCCGCGGGCCTGCTCCGAAATACGCCGGTCGCAGACCGGCGCTACGGTTTCGAGCCCGCAAGGCCTACGCCATCCGTTGGTCTACTCCCCCTTAAGGACCACTGCGGGCTGAATTCCGTGGACGATTCGCACCGGGTAGAGCGTCACCACCGCTGCCAGCAGCATACTTGAAATACAGACAAAGGGAAAGGTCCACCACGTCACTCCCAGGTGCACCTGGAACAGCCGTAGCGCCACCGCCTGCGCCAGCAACGCCCCCACCAGGAAACCCGCTGCGCCGCCCGCAAGTCCCATGCCCGCGCCCTCGCTCAAAAATAGACCCATCACCATGCTGTCAGTGGCGCCCAGCGCCTTCATCACCGCGATGTCCTTCCGCCTTTCGAAAATGATCGCCGTCATTGCCGCCATCACGCACAGCGCCACAATCACCAGAATCAGGACGGTGAGGAACAACAGCAACCGCCGCACCGTCCGCAGGACCACTCCTTCCGAATAGACGATCTGGCGGATGGGGACCACATCCATCCCCGGAAGTTGCGCCTGGAGCGTATGAATCACCGCATTCACCTGGTTCGGACCACCGCCGATGCGCAACTCGACACCGCTGATCTTGCCTTCGAGCCCAAGGGTACGCTGTAGGACAGGGAGCGGCAGAAAAACCTGATCGTCCTCGGAAGAGCCGGTGTCCACGATGGCGGCGACACGGAAGGCCGCAGGATTCGTTGCTTCGCTGGCTGCGACGACGGGAGCAAGATCCAACCTATCGCCCGCAACCAAGTGAAGCCGGACCGCCACTTCATTCCCCACCACGCATTCCGGCTCAGCGGCCGGCAGAACGTCCGCTCCCGGCTGCCAATCAGGGTTCATTCGCGCGAAGCCTGCAAAGTCTGTCCCGGCAACCACCAGATTCGAACTGCGCAACTGGAACTGGGCGCCGGATTTGCCCGCGCGCATAACGCTGTAAAGCACTGGCACCGCCTCAACCTCCGCGCCTTGCTGTCCGAGAGACGCGAGACGGGCAAGATTTGATTCATGCATGAGACTGCCAGAACTCAGAACGCTGCCGCTTGCGCTGCTGGGAGCCAACATGGCGTTGGGGCCGAAGGCTCGAAAGTCCCGAGTCATCTTACGCTCGACGCCGCTATAAAGATTCAGCAACAGCGAAGCGATGGCCGCGCCCAACAGCAGTGAGCCAACGCCGAGCGCCGCCTGCGGGCGCTTGACCCACATGGCGCGCATCCAGAGCCGCAGGAAGAGCGGCCGGCGCCGGGTCCGGGCTGGTGCCGCGTCATTCATTGATTTCTCAGGGCTACCGATGCTGGAATCTTCATGCCGCTGAGGAGCGGCAAGGCGCTGCCGCCGAGTGAGACCAGCACGGCCAGTGCCAGCACCACCGGCAAGATGATCCAATGCAGTCCTACCGGCGATCCAAAAATGCCGGCTGACAGGCGGTTGGCCAGCAAACTGCCCAGGAAATATCCCGCCATGCCTCCCACCACTCCCGCCATCGCCGCCTCCAGAAGGAAGATCGAAGCGACGCGGCCGTCCGTTGCGCCCAGCGATTTGAAAAGGCCAATCTCGGCGCGGCGCTCGAGCACGTTGGCCAGCATGACCGAGGCCATGGCCAAAGCCGCCACCAGCAGCGCCGCGCCGGCCAGTGTAGCCATCAGCATCCCCACGCGATCCAAAATCGTTCCTTCCGTTTCCTCCGCGCGGCGCACCGGCTTCGCCTCGGAGCCGGGAATGGCTTGCTGAATCTGATAGGCAATGGTCGAAACGTAGTTCGTGCAACTCCACATCTCAAACTGCTCGGGCGTCATGTGGGAAACGTCCATGCGGGCGCGCGCGTCGTCGGCCTTGGCGAGGGCGCTGACCTCCACGCGGCGAACCTTGCCTTCCAGCCCTGCCAGCCGCTGAACTGCAGCCAGGGGCGCCATGATTTCCGCGTCCACGGCGCCGCCGGCTTCGACGATGCCGCGAACCACGAAGCTGGCCCGCGAAGGCCCTTGAGACGCTCCCGCCGCGCTAAACCGGTCTGGAGTTGAAGCTTGGATCGGGTTTGCAGGAACAACCGAAATCGTAACCTGCTGCCCCGGCTGCAATCCCAGCGATCGAGCCAACCTCGCGCCGGCCAGAACCCCTTGTTCGTCACCGGCGGCGGGCCATTGGCCAATCACTTTCCAACCCGGATGCAGCGCCTTGACGCCGGTCGTGAAATCAAGTCCCTTGCTCACTGGCAGGGTGTGATCGAACCAGGTTCCGATCAGGACCACGCGGCGGCCATCGATCTTCGCCGGAACGTCGAGTTGCGGGGCAACGGCCAGGATGTTGTTTTCCCAGAAAATGTGCTTGATGTTGATGAGGTCAGCTTCGTTCAGGTA
The DNA here is from genome assembly GCA_050745605.1 of Terriglobia bacterium. Taxonomy (GTDB): domain Bacteria; phylum Acidobacteriota; class Terriglobia; order UBA7540; family UBA7540; genus CALCEB01. The sequence goes on from JBOGKI010000002.1 coordinate 14,868, forward strand.
GGCTCCGGTGCCGGCCGGCCGGAAATCGACTCCGTCCACCGAAACCGGAAGGCCGTCGGAGGCGGGAGTCACTTCGATATTCGCGCCCATCGAGCGCAACTCGCGGCTCACGCGATCGCCCACGTCGAGCGCGATGGCGGCGACCGCCGTCACCACCGCGATCCCCAACGTCACGGCGAACAGGCTGAGCAACTTCCTGCGCCGGCGGCGGTTCAGGGATTGTCCCACGATTCGACTCAACATAACTTCACCGGAAAACTTTGGCGGCTGCATCCACCGCGCTTTGCTCGATGCTAATGGACGGGGCTCCGGATTTGTAGTTAAAGTGAATGGGAATGGGATTACACCCGCCCGCCAAGCCGATGCTCCGCACGTTGAGAGAGGAGGAACAGTTGCGGCAGATTACGTTCCGCCCGTCCTGGTAATAACCCTGTGCGCCACAGATCGGGCAAGCATCCAACGCCACGTGCACCGTGCCCGCGTCGTCCATGACAGCGATCAACCGCACCTTTACGGCGCCAACCGCAACCGCATAATGGTGCAGCTTGTGGTCGGCGAGCTCCGGCGCAGGAATGTTAACAACTCCGCCGGTGATGGCCAGCGGTTCCGGCGGAGACACGGCCTGCGCCACCCGCGAGTACATGAATTGGAAGCAGATCAGAACTACGATCAGCAACCCGACTGCGGTTGCCGAAACCTTCCAGAACCGTTCTCGATGTTCCGCAGCCAGGGCCTTGCGGCGTTCCGGGCCACTCAATTCGCTTTTCGCGGCTGTGCTGGAACGGATGCGGCCGGCAAGAAGCATGAAGATACAGAGCGCTACCACCACAATGAAAAAGAAGGCTTCGTTGTTGACGACAGGGCCGACCAGTTTCATCTCCTCCCGGCTCGAAGGCAGCACGCGCGCTTCCGAAAGTTCGTGAACCCCAGAGACGAAAAGCTGCGCCGCCACCAGCGCCAGTACCGCCGCGGTGATGCTGAAAAACTTCTTCAGATTCACGCGCAAGCTTCCCTTGAAAAATGCGATCCCCAAGGCGACGGCGAGCGCCAGTCCAATGACCCCGCCTAGAAAATTCATAAGCTCCGTTGTCTGCAAGGAAACGGCTGCGAGGAAGAGCACGGTTTCAATGCCTTCGCGGAAAACCATGAGGAAAACGAACAGGAAAAGGGCGACGTTTGACGAGTCTTCGGGGCGGGCCGCGAGCGCGGCCAGCTTGGCCTCGATGTCCTGCTTCATGCGCTTGCCGGTCCGCCACATCCAGTAGACCATGGAGGCCACGAAAACGGCGGCGGCAAGCATCAGCCAGCCTTCGTAGGCATCCTCGTTGATGCGCAGGCGGCTAAGGCCGAAGGCGGCAACGATACTGGCCAGGACTGCCGCAGCGAGCGCCCAATAAACCACGCGCATCGCTGCCTCGCGCCCAGTCTTGCGAAGATACCCAGCCACGATCCCAACGATCAGGGCCGCCTCAACCCCTTCGCGCAAAGTGATGACTAGCGAATCAAACATGAGAATTCCACGCTAAAAAATGCATTGACTCCGGGAATGGTTCGCCCGTGTAGGATGATAGAATTAAGCGGCGAGATTGTCAATTTATGGATTGAAACTAAAGGAGTTATTGCAGCGGTGGCGCCACGGACTGCTTGCTCCGAGGGCTACAAGATTTCGCCTCTGCGGGGCCGGGCGGGAAAACCGGTTGCCACGGCATGCCCCTTTTGCCGTGGCTATTTCTTCCGTCCAATCGAGAACCCACAGCTAGAAAATCTCTTGCTGCTCCTACCGGGTGGACCGCTACCCAGCTCTTGACTAAGATGTTCTCTGCGCCGCATACACGCCATACTGCGGCATGTATGGGCCACCCGCGCCCGCAAGGATTTTAGGGCGCTCGGTGCTATGGCGCGAGCCCGGCTGCGAACCGTGAGATGAGGGCGCAGCAAGCAGCGCCCCTAACCCCACGCTCAGTATTTCCGCAGCACGCCGATGACGCGGCCCTGAACTTGAACGCTCGCGGCATCGACGACAATCGCATCCATCTGCGGATTGGCGGGCTGAAGGCGCACTTTTCCGCCGGCCTCGCGGAACAGGCGCTTCAAGGTCGCCTCGTGTCCGTCGAGGAGGGCTACCACGATTTCCCCATTCACCGCGTCGGGCGCGCCTTCCACCAAAATGTAGTCACCATCACAAATGTGATCGTCGATCATCGAGTCGCCCTTCACTCTCAGGACGTACACGTTGCCCTTGCCTTGGGCAAAGTCGCCAAGAGAAAGCGTTTCGGGATTCGCCAGCGCCTCCACCGGCTGGCCTGCGGCGATGCGGCCAAGCAATGGAAACTCGAGTGGGCTTGGGACGGGAACAATCGGAGCAATGGAAGGAATGGAGCCACGCTCGCCACTTTTGCGCCTGCTGCGCAAAGGTGTGCGGCCGCCCGGCACCGGACCCGGCAGCGCCACCACATCGATGGAGCGGCTTTGGTTGTATCCTCGCCGTATAAAGCCCTTCTTCTCGAGGGTCTCGACGTGCTTGTGGACGGTGGCCAACGAAGAAAGCCCCATGGATTCGCCAATCTCCTCAAAGCTTGGCGAATAGCCCTTCTGGTTTATAAACCCTACTAGAAAATCCAGCACCTGCTTTTGGCGTCGAGTCAGAGCCATGATAGTCAACCTCACTGGTGGACGTAAAGAACGACGCAAGAATCATCTGGCCCCATAACCCGGGTCAGACGGCAGAAATACAAGCAAACTTCTGATCACGGGCATTATCGGCGAATAAAAGGCGAAAAGCAAGATGCTTCTATGGGGGCTCGGGAGAGCGTCCAAGGGCACTCCGCATTCAGCGGGCGGCTTTCAGCAGTCATAGTGGAACACCCGGCCCTATTTTGCAGCTTTGTGCGAGAGGCTGCTCCTTGAATGGTCGCCACGTCACGTTCTCCTTATTCTTGGACAACAGGCGTGCCGTGGGCTTTTCACGGGGTGAGGGCGCAAAACATCCCAACGTTCCCCGGGGCGAGCGAGCAGCGAGCACCCTCTCCAGCGGGCTCGGATTGCGGCCCGGCCCGGCGCTCCGATGACCGTCTTCCCGGTGAGAAATTCGGATTCGACTGGCCCACGATTCCGTTAGATCGTGATTGACCGGCCGGCAGGTTTGTTGCTAAAGTTTTCAGTCAGCCTTCATCTCAAGCATCTTCTTTGAGCTGCACAGCCGGTTCGTTCAATGATTCTTTCAACTCATTAACCCAGATCCGATTCTCAATTCATCGGGAGAAACAGAGATGTCCAAGAAGTCAGGCGGCACCATTGGAATTTTAACGGGAGGAGGCGACTGTCCGGGCCTGAATGCCGTCATCCGCGCCGTGGTGCGCCGCGCCAACATGCTCGGCTACCAAATGGTGGGCATCAAGAACGGATGGTTAGGGCTGGTGAAGGGTCTGTCCGAGCCGCTCGACTTGATGGCCGTGTCAGGCATCCTACCACGCGGTGGAACGATCCTCGGCACCTCGCGCACCAACCCTTACAAGAATGATTTGGACAAGAAAAGGGTACTTGAAAACCTCAAGAAGCTCAGGATCGATTACCTGATTGCCGTGGGCGGCGAAGACACGCTGGGTGTAGCGAAAAGGCTCGCTGCGGACGGCGTCAAAGTGGTGGGCGTCCCGAAGACGATCGACAACGACATTGAAGGTACTGACCAGACGTTCGGATTTGACACCGCGGTTTCCATCGTCACCGAGGCCATCGACCGGCTCCACTCTACGGCCGAATCGCACCAGCGCGTCATGGTGGTGGAGGTGATGGGCCGGCACACGGGATGGATCGCCACGGCGGGCGGAATGGCCGGTGGCGCGGACTGCATTCTGATTCCCGAGAAGCCCATGACGGTTGAGCAGATCTGCGAGGTCGTGGAAAAACGGCACTCGCGGGGCCGGCTGTTCTCGATTGTCGTGGTGGCCGAAGGATTCAAGCTGAAGGGGTTTGAGCATGAGGTGACCAAAGATCAAAAGGTGGATGCTTTCGGCCACGCTCACCTGGGCGGAGTCGGAGAAGTGATCGCCCATCAGATTGAGAAGCGCACCGGCTATGAAACGCGCGTTACGGTGCTCGGCCACGTGCAGCGCGGCGGCTCGCCTACGGCGTTCGACCGGCTACTCGGTACGCGCTATGGAGTTCATGCCGTGGACCTGATTCATCAAGGAAAGTTCGGTTACATGGTTTCGCTCAAGGGAAACAAGATCACACAGATCGCCCTCTCAAAAGCCATGAAGAAGGTCAAGTTGGTGGACAAAGACCTGATCGCCACCGCGGAAATCTTTTACGGATAGCGCGGTGCCGCAAGGCATTTCTCTGGCCGGAAAGACTTCGCCCGCTGCAAATCGGAGGAGCCCCAGACTTGCTGCGATTCGGCTTCGAGGCGAGACACCCCATCAGCAGGAGAAACCGCAGAGAGGATGAGTCGGGCGGTGAGGAGGCCTGTGGAACCGTTGAGTGGGAGCAGTGAAACCTTGGCGAAAGTGTTTCGTTGGGGCCGGAGAAAGCTCAGTTCCCGGCGGTGACCGATTTCGACCGGACGCCGTTATGGACGATGGCCTGCACTTCCACCGCAAAAGCTCCCACCGACTGATCCGGGAGGCAAACCAGGAAGGCCCGGAGGGCGAGCAGGGCTTCTTTAGTGATCAAGTCAAAATCATGGAAGTAGAGATCTAAGCGCCGCCAGCAATCCAACGAGGTCGGATCCTCGCTTCGCTCTCCCAGACTGCACTCCCTTTGGAATTCGGAGGTCAGCGTCTCCACCGCGCGCCGCAAAACGCGGAGCTGAAGCTGGAACCTCAATCGTGGCCGGAACACGAATTGACTGAGCAATTCATGCATCCTGACGTAATCAGCCATGGTGCGGGACTTGAAGTGGGAGGAAGACATCCGTCGAATCGGAAAAGCGAGATGGATATCCGGGAGGTGTTCAGTCACGGAGTTCAGCAGGATCATCATGACCCCAGCCAATCGCTCCCATTCACAACTCGCAAGCCGGGCGAGTCTCCACGCGACCTCGCGGTTTCCGCTGTCGCGCTCTTCGATGGCGTCATTCAGGGAAACGCCAAGAATCGCCGTGCGGGTTTCAATCTCGCGGGCCACCGGGTCATAGGTTATTTCCCGGTTCCGGTCGAGCGGGATCATGCCGTAATATTGGGGAAGGCTCGGCCCATTGAGCCGTAAGATTCGCCGGAGAACCGTCCCCACCAAAAGCAAAGTAACGGATCCGAGGACCCAATGCATGTGAGCTAATATAATTCAACAGATAGAAGGATGCAAGCCTAAAAAAACAGGACAACATGGGCTATGAAACCAGGAATCCGGCCTTAATTTCACGGTTCCCCCGCGACCTGCCGGGACATTCACCGGATGCATTGCCCCGCCGCCAGTTTAATCGCCGGCAGGTTCCCGGCTCCCTAGCCCGAGCGACATCACCAGGTAGCCCCGAACGGGGAAGCGAAGGCATGCCGCGCCTCCATCCTGACGGTAATGGTACGGCTTGCCGCAGTTGCAGCCACCAAAGCGCGCCGCTCATCAGATGCCGTGAAAACATTGGGTTTCCTTGACAAGGATGATGCCCTCGCTTTAATCTAACTATTCAAGTCTGGTTCTCCGCCGTGCTCATTACCCGAGAAGAACTGGCGCTCCATCCGGTCCGGGTCGAAAGAACCTTCGAACCAGGGGTACTGGACTATCAGAGTAGTGATTTCCGGCAAATCGAAGCGCTTGACATCAAGGCAGTTGCCGATCTCGTGGGTGAAGAAATCCACGTGCACGGCCGGCTCGGAACGCGGTTGGAATCGGAATGTGACCGCTGTGCCGTGCGGTTCGATTTCCCGGTTGAATGCGATTTTGATCTCTTTTACCGGCCCGTTTCTTCGATTGCCCGGGAAGAGGAGATCGAGATCTCAAGCGACGAGCTGGTGGTTGGATTTTACCAGGGCGACGGAGTGGATCTAACGGACATCATCCGGGAGCAGGTGTTGCTAGCGTTGCCCATGAAAATGCTTTGCGGACCGGAATGCCGGGGCCTTTGCCCGACGTGCGGCACGAATCGCAACCTGGCAGGGTGCCAGTGCGAGGATGTCCGGGTCGATTCGCCGTTTGCGGATCTCATGCCGAGGCCAGACTCGAAAAGGTAGAATCCGAACCACGGTTCCTATGGTCACAGTGACAACCGCGGCGAAAACCACGCTCGTCGTGGCTTGTATCTACCTGCTTTTCAGAGCCTGGGAATTCAACAAGAGAGATAGCGATGCCAAACCCGAAACGAAGACATTCGAAGGCGCGGCGCAACCGTCGCCGGGCCCATGACCGGCTGGCCCTTCCGGGCATGGCCGAATGCCCTCACTGCCACGAGTCAAAATTGCCGCATCAGGCGTGTCCGCATTGCGGTTATTACCGCGGGCGCGAGGTGGTTCTGGCGGAAGAGAAGACCTAGGAGCTTGCTGTACGGCTTCCGGCGGATGTCAGGCGTTAGCCATCGGCCGGTCGGCAAACACAAACCGCTGTACGCTGACCGGCGATCGTTTCCGAACGTTCTTCCTTTCCGGTCACCCCTACCGGGAGTTCTCCTGCGAGGCGCCCAGGGCGGTCGCCGGCCTCAATTCGTTGACGGATTCACAACCTCGATAGACTTCGAGCGGCTTTTGCGAAGATGCCATGCAACGAATCGCGGTTGACGCCATGGGGACGGACCTGGCTCCTGTGCCGGAAGTGGACGGGGCCATTCATGCCGCGCGGGAGCGTCTGGCTCACGTCCTGCTGGTGGGTCCCGAAGACGTGCTGAAGCGGGAACTGGAGCGGCGCAATGCCCGCCATCTGCCGATTGAGTTGGCGCACGCCAGTGAATCGGTGACGATGGAGGATCACGCGGCGAAGTCGTTCCGGCGTAAGCGGGATTCCTCGATTCGCGTTGCCGCCCGGCTGGTGCGCGAGGGTAAGGCTGACGGCTTGGTGAGCGCCGGCAACACCGGCGCGGTGATGACCACGGCCAAGATCGTTCTGGGCACGCTCCAAGGGGTGGACCGGCCGGCGCTGGCCCAGGTTTTTCCCACGTCCAAGGGCCGGGCAGCCGTCATGCTGGACGTGGGCGCCAACGTGGATTGCAAGCCTCATCACCTGGAGCAGTTCGCGGTGATGGGGGAAATCTACTACCGTGTTATCTTCGGCGTGGACCGCCCCCGCGTCGGCCTGCTCTCCATTGGCAGCGAGGACCACAAAGGCAACGACTTGACGCGCGAAGCGTTGGCCTTGCTGAAGCGCCTGCCTGTGAACTTTGCCGGCAATGTGGAGGGCCGTGACCTTTACAACGGCCGTGTGGACGTGATCGTCTGCGACGGCTTCATCGGCAACGTGGGGCTGAAGATCAGCGAGGGATTGGTGGAAGCCATCACCTCGCTCCTGAAGGAATCCCTTTCAAAAACCCTCAGTTCCAAAGTAGGATACGTCCTTTCTCGCAGGGCCTTTAAGGAATTCAAGAAGCGGGTGGACTATTCGGAGTACGGCGGGGCGCCGTTACTGGGTGTGCGCGGGGTTTGCCTGATCGCGCATGGCGGATCGAATGCTAACGCCATCAAGAATGCCATCCGCGTGGCCGCTGAATTTGCCGAGGGGGGCGTGAACGAGAAAATTCAGAAGGAACTTGCCAGGACAGCCCGGCCAGCGGCTTCTGAATAATTGAGGTTATCCGGCGGGCCGGAAGCGCGCATTTCTTCCCGGGGGCCGGAGAAATTCAAATAAAGGAGCAGCATGGTCCAAGCGGGAATCATTGGAACAGGCGTGGAATTGCCGGCCAAGGTGATCACCAACGCCGACCTCGAAAAGATGGTGGAGACCAGCGACCAATGGATCACCGAGCGTACCGGGATCAAAGAGAGACGCCAGGCCGCTCGGAACGAGACCACCTCCACACTTTCCATCAAGGCCGCGCGCAAGGCTCTGGACATGGCCGGCATCAAACCCGCGGATCTGGATCTGATTATCTGCTCCACCATTTCGCCGGACATGCCACTGCCCTCCACCGCCGCATTTATTCAGCGGGGTCTGGGAGCCAGACCTGTTTTTGCGTTTGATCTGGCAGCGGCGTGCTCCGGATTCCTCTTCGGGATGACGGTAGTGGAGCAATTCATCATCACCGGCCGCGCGAAATACGCGCTGGTGATCGGCGCGGAGTTGCTCTCGCGCTATCTGGATTATCAGGACCGGGCCACTTGCGTGATCTTTGGCGACGGCGTGGCGGCGGGAGTCCTGGGACCGGTTGAGCCGCCTTCAGGAATCCTGGCCACCGAGATGCACACGGACGGGCAATACGCCGAGCAGCTTTTTATCCCGGCCGGGGGCACCGTCACGCCTGCTTCCTGCGACACGGTCAAGGCTCGCGGTCATTACATCAAGATGCGCGGCAACGAGCTTTTCAAAGTGGCGGTTCGCAATCTGGAGGAGGTCTCCCGGCGGGTGCTCGAAAAGGGCGGTGTCTGTCCGGGCCAGCTTGATTTGTTCATCCCTCACCAAGCCAATCAGCGGATCACTGATGCCGTGCGGGAGCGGCTGGGGGTGGCGGCGGAAAAGGTTTATTCCAACATCAGCCGCGTCGGCAACACGTCTTCGGCTTCCATTCCCATCTGCCTGGACGAGTGCGTGCGCAGCGGCCGCGTCAAGAAAGGTGACCTGGTTCTGATGTCCGCTTTTGGCGCCGGCGTAACCTGGGGATCTGTTTTGATGCGCTGGTAAGGGTCGGCGCAGCATCAATCCTTTCCGCTGTGAATACCGCGTCAGACCCATCCGAAAAGACAGGGTGGAATTCAAGACTTGGGTGCAATAGCTCTCCTCTTTCCCGGTCAGGGATCGCAGCGTGCCGGAATGGGCCGCGAACTGGCGGAGGCCTTCCCCGCCGCCAAAGCGGTTTTTGAGCGGGCGGACGAGGCGCTGGAGTTTCGGCTCTCCCGGCTCTGTTTTGAGGGGCCCGATGCCGAGTTGCAACTGACCGCGAACACCCAGCCTGCGATTCTTGTGGTTTCGGCGGCGGCGGCGGTAGTCCTGGGCGAAATGGGCGTGCGCCCGGACTTTGTGGCCGGTCACAGCCTGGGCGAATATTCGGCGTTGGTGGCGGCCGGCTCGATCCGGCTTGAGGATGCGGTGCGGCTGGTGCGCAAGCGCGGCCAGTACATGCAGGAGGCGGTGCCGGTGGGCCAGGGTTCGATGGCGGCGCTGCTGGGTCTTGATGCGGTGGTGGCCGCTGAAATCTGTCGCCAGGTCGCGCAAGGAGAAGTGGTCTCCGCCGCCAATCTCAATGCGCCCGCCCAAGTGGTAATTGCCGGCCATGCCACGGCTGTCGCCAGGGCTGTCGAGACGGCCAGGCAACGCGGCGCGAAGCGAGCCTTGATGTTAAATGTCAGCGCGCCGTTCCACAGCGCGCTGATGAAACCCGCTGCGGACCGCCTGGCGTTGGAACTGGATGCGGTCTCCATTCTCGATTCGGTGTGCCCCCTTGTGAATAATGTAGACGCGCGGCCGGTGCGCTCCTCCGCTGAAATTCGCGATGGCCTGATCCGCCAGGTGGCGTCTCCGGTACGCTGGGAAGAGTCCATGCGGAGATTGCGCGCTGAGGGCGTTGGCCGCTTTGTAGAGGTTGGCCCCGGAAAGGTCCTGTGCGGCCTCATGCGCCAGATTGACCGCGAAGCCCGGTGCTTTCGGGTTGAAAATCCTGCATCGCTGGACGAAACGCTGGAAGGGCTTCAAACCGTTGTCAACTAACTTGAGAAGCCTGGAAGGGAAGACCGCCGTCATCACCGGAGCGTCCCAAGGGATCGGGCGGGCGTGTGCGCTGGCGCTGGCTGAGGCCGGAGCGAACGTGGCGCTGGCCAGCCGCAATGCTGACAAACTGGAAACGGTCGCCACGGAAGTGGGGCCGTTCGGAGTGAAGACTCTGGTGGTTGGCATGGACGTGGCGAGTCCCGAATCCGTTAGCGAGGGCGTGGGCCGTATCCTGAAGGCTTGGGGAAGAATCGAAATACTGGTGAACAATGCCGGCATTACCCGCGATAACCTCCTGATGCGCATGAAGGTGGAGGACTGGGACGCGGTGCTGCGCACCAACCTGGACGGCGCGTTCCACTGCATCCGGGCGGTGCTGCCCGGCATGGTGCGGCAGCGGTCCGGCCGGATTGTGAACATTTGCTCCGTCGTGGCTCAATCGGGAAATGCTGGTCAGGCCAACTACATTGCCTCCAAGGCTGGCTTAATGGGTCTCACGCGAGCCGTGGCCGCGGAAGTGGGTAGCCGCAATATCACGGTGAACGCTGTCGCGCCGGGATTTATCGATACGGCCATGACTGCCAACCTGCCCGATAGCGTTAAAAACCGCATCCTGAGCATGGTGCCCTTGAACCGTATGGGCACGGACCGCGATGTGGCGTTGGCCGTGCGCTTTCTCGTGACGGACGAGGCTGGCTATATCACCGGGCATTGCCTGAATGTGAACGGCGGCATGTTCATGGGGTAGGCTGACGTCTGGGTTGTGGGTCCGGATTCACCCGGCACAAGGTGAAAACTTTGACGCGAAAATCATGCTATGGTAATTGTTTCGCCGGTTGGCGAGCACCGAAGTAGGCTTTCCGGGCGGGAGGGTGGCTTTTCTTGTTATCGCTTGCTGGTCATTGCTAGAGTGGCGCTAGAATGGCAGACCATTAAATCCGAGGAGGATGGACGGATGGCTTCCATCGAAGAGAAGGTTAAGCAATTGATTGTTGAGCAACTGGGCGTGGACGAGGCGGAAGTGACGCCCAGCGCGCACATCATCGATGATCTGGGGGCAGACTCTCTGGACATCGTGGAGTTGGTGATGACCTTCGAGGAGTCTTTTGGTATCGAGATTCCGGACGAGGATGCGGAGAAGATTCAGACCGTCAAAGACGCCGTGGACTATATTCAGGCCCACGTCAAGTCCGCGACCAACTGAGAACCCGGAGGCGGTTTCTGAAGGAGGAACGGGGTTTGGCACGAAGGGTTGTCATTACCGGTGTGGGATTGATCAGCGCGTCGGGAGTGGGCACGGAAGAAACCTGGAAGAATATCCTGGCCGGTAAAAGCGGCGTGGCTCGGATCACGCATTTTGACACGACGGGTTTTTCCGCCACCATCGCGGCGGAAGTGAAGGGTTTTGACCCGCTTCAGTTCGTCGAAAAGAAGGAACTGAAGAAGATGGGCTTGTTTATCCAGTTTGCCCTGGCTGCATCCCAGTTCGCCATGGACCAGTCGGGGTTGACGGTGACGCCGGAGGTGGCCGGCCGGGTGGGTGTTTACATCGGGTCGGGCATCGGAGGATTCGATGTCATTGAACGCGAGCACACCGCTCTGATGCAGGGTGGCCCGCGAAGAATATCTCCTTTTTTCATTCCTGCCTCCATCGTCAATCTCGCCTCGGGCTTTGTCTCCATCCGCTGGGGGGCGCGCGGACCCAATTCCGCCACCTGCACGGCATGCTCGTCCAGCGCCCACGCCGTGGGCGACTCGTTCCGCATCATCAGCCGTTGTGACGCGGACGCGATGATCTGCGGTGGAACGGAAGCTGCCATCACGCCCATGGGCGTGGGTGGCTTCGCGGCGATGCGCGCGCTTTCCACGCGCAACGATGCGCCGCAGGAAGCCAGCCGCCCGTTTGATCGCGACCGGGACGGGTTTGTGATCGGCGAGGGCGCCGGCATTCTGATTCTGGAGGAACTCGGCTTTGCCCAACGGCGAGGAGCGAATATCCTGGCGGAGATTGTGGGTTACGGCATGTCGGGCGACGCCTATCACATCACGGCGCCTTCCGAGGACGCCAGCGGCGGGATCCGTGTGATGCAAAACACTCTAGCCGATGCCAAGGTGCTGCCGGAGCAGGTGGAGTACATCAACGCGCATGGCACCTCCACCCCCTATAATGACCGGTTGGAGACGCTCGCCATCAAGAAAGTGTTCGGCGATCACGCCAGGAAGCTGGCCGTGAGCTCGACTAAGTCGATGACTGGCCATCTGCTCGGAGGCGCGGGGGGCTTGGAAGCGGGACTCGTCACTCTGGCGCTTCGCGATCAGATTCTTCCGCCCACGATCAATTATCAGAATCCTGATCCAGATTGCGATTTGGATTACGTTCCGAACCATGCCCGGCCCGCCCCGATCCGGTATGCGCTTTCCAATTCCTTCGGCTTCGGGGGCACCAACGCGGCGCTGCTGTTCAAGACGTTCGAGCCGTGACCTGCGCCGTCTCTTTCTTTGCCGCTCGCCGCAGTGAGGAAGATTTCCAGAGTTTTCCCCGACGGAGTGCTGCCCATGAAAATTGCGGTATGCCTGAAGCAGGTTCCGTCGCGCGACTCTGTGCTGAGAATCAATTCCACGGGGACCTGGATTCAGGAGACCGATATCAGTTACGAAGTGAATGAGCCGGACATTTACGCGCTTGAGGAAGCCTTGAGGCTGAAGGAATCGCAAGGCGGCGAGGTGGTGATTTGTTCCCTGGGACCGGCGCGCGCCCAACAGGCCATTAAGGAAGCCTTGGCCAAGGGCGCGGATCGCGCGCTACACCTGGAAGATCCCGCGTTTGAGGACGTGGACGCAAGCGGGATCGCCAAGGTCTTCGCGGCAGCTTTGCGGCCGGAAAATCCAGACCTGATTGTGACCGGCCTGCAATCAGACGATTTGGGTTTTGCCCAGACCGGCGTGATGCTGGCCGAATTCCTGGGGCTGCCCCATTCAACCATCATTATGCAGATTGAGGCGAGCCGCGGCCAGATTCGCGTGAAGCGCGAGCTTGAAGCGGGATGGTTCCAGTGGATTGAGATGCCGCTGCCCGCCGTGCTCACCATCCAGTCCGGCATTAACAAGCCGCGCTATGCCACACTCAAGGGAATCATGGCGGCGAAGAATAAGCCGATCCGCAAGCTTGCGCTCGCCGATCTGGGGCTCAATCGGCAGGAGATCGCGCCCGGCTTGAAGATTCTCAAAATCTATCCGCCAGTCAAGCAGTCGAAGACGGAATTCCTGGAAGGCAGCCCCAAGGAAATAGCCGCGAAACTGGTGGACAAGCTGAAGAACGAGGCGCGCGTATTGTAGGTTATCGGGCCGCCAAGGTGAAGGGAGTTTCAAATGTTTCTCGGATTGCGCACCGCCGTCTACCCCGTTGAAGACCTCGCGAAGGCCAAAAACTGGTATGCCAAGATACTTGGCATTCAACCATACTTTGATCAGCCTTTCTATGTTGGCTTCAACGTGGGTGGCTTCGAACTGGGTTTGGACCCGGATACGACGAAGGTCGGCCGGGGAAGCACCCCAATCGCCTATTGGGGCGTTGCGAATGCTAAGGAAGCTTATGGACGCCTCCTGGCGCAGGGCGCGACGGCCCATACGGATGTCCGCGATGTGGGTGGGAATATTCTGGTAGGGGCTGTGACTGATATTTTTGGAAACGTCCTGGGCATTATTGAAAACCCTTACTTCAAAGCTGACTCCCTCGCGTGAGAGTTGATGAAAATGGCTGAATCGATATTGGCCTTTGCGGAGCATCAGGGCGGGAAGATCGTTCGCCCCACCTGGGAGGCGATCGCCGCCGCGCAGCAGATTGGCAAAGAGACCGGAGGCTCCGTTGCCGCCGTGATTCTGGGCGAAAATCTTGCGTCGCTTACGGCGGAGCTTGCTACCGCAGAATTGAAAGAGGTGTTGGCGGTTAGCGGTGCGACTCTCAAGGAATATACGCCAGGCGGCTACTCCGTGGCATTGAAGAAGGTGATCGAAGAGCGCAAGCCGGACTGGGTTATTTTCAGCCACACTTACCAGGTGCGCGACTTTGCGCCAAAACTCGCGGCCATGTTGAATCGAGGCCTGGCGAGTGATTGCCTGGGTTACCGCCGCGAAGATGGCCGGATGGTTTTCGTACGGCAGGTGTTCCAGGGAAAGTTCAATGCGGATGTGGCGCTGGCGAGCCAAGCGCCTCGCCTCGTCACATTCCAGGCCGGCTCGTTTCGCGAGGACGCTGTATCGCGGGCCGCTAGTGCTGTGCCGGTGGTGCCCGTGACCGCTGCGCCGGATGCGGCCATTCTTCGGACCAAGCCCGGCGAGCGCTTCCGCGAAGCCAAACAGGCGGTGGACTTGACGCAGGCGGAGTTCATTGTGGCCGTGGGCCGGGGCATCAAGGCGCCGGAGAATCTCGATCTGGCGAAGCGTCTGGCGGAAGCACTGGGCGCGGAGCTGGGCGCGTCCCGTCCCATTTGCGATAGCGGCTGGCTGCCGATGGATCGCCAGATTGGAAGCTCCGGCCAGACCGTGGCGCCCAAGCTTTATCTGGCGCTTGGCATTTCCGGCGCGATTCAGCATCAGGTGGGCATGAAAGGCGCGCGGACCGTGGTCGCAGTGAACAAGGACAAGGAAGCGCCCATCTTCGAGGTTGCCTCCTACGGAATCGCCGGCGATCTGTTTGAGATTGTTCCGGCGCTGATTGAGGAGTTGAAAAGAGTAAAGGCCGGCTAACCTTGCCGGCCGTGCGCGGGTGTTCAGGGAGCCAAAGAGAAGTGATCTGTCCGATCTGCAACAAGCACAAGGCGAAGCGTTTGTGTCCGGCGAAAGCCGAGAGCATTTGCCCGAGCTGCTGCGGCCGCGAGCGCGAGGTGACCATTGATTGCCCGTCGGACTGCGCCTACCTGATTGCCAGCCGTGAATTCGGAGGTGACAGGAAAGAGACTGATTGGAGCAAGGTGCCTTTTCCAGATAAGCGGCCGGCGCTAAATCTGGCGCAGGGTCACGAACGATTTTTCCTCTATCTGGCTTACGAGATGGGGCGATTCGGATTAGAAAATCGTTCACTGGTGGATTCGGACGTGCGAGCTTCGCTCCAGGCGCTGGCTGAGACCTACCG
>JBOGKI010000003.1:0-26936 GCA_050745605.1 Terriglobia bacterium
CCGCTACAGCAGCCTTTGGCGATTAATTCACACCTTCTCAGTTTGGTGCCGTAGCGGCGAGTTTACCTCGCCCCATGGCGGCATCAAGCCGCCTCTACATCAAACTGAGTCACTACCGTGAAGAGTGGCGAGTGGACAGAAAAATCGCTCAGCGTTCGGCAATCGGCAAAAGCCTTGCGAAGCTCGACGGCAATGTTTGAGGGCGATTGGCTGATCGCTGATGGCTGACAGCTTGTTTCGCTCGTCACGGGTCACTTGTCACAGTTCTCATCACTTGCCACTGTTCACTCGCCACGGGTCACTGTCTTATGCTCCTCGTCATTGATGTCGGCAACACCAACACGGTCCTGGGCATTTTTCAAGGGCAGACCTTGCGCGCCCAGTGGCGCCTCACCACCAACCGCGCTCAGACCGCGGATGAATACGGCATCCTGATCAAGAATCTCTTCCTGCTCGACGGCCACCGTCCGGACAGCGTCAAATCCATGATCATCGCCAGCGTTGTCCCGCCGCTGAATGGCACCCTGGCGGAAATGGCTGAAAAGTATTTTGCTTTGAAGCCGCTGTTCCTCGAACCGGGGACGCGGACGGGCATGGCCATCCACTATGACAACCCGCAGGAAGTGGGCGCGGACCGCATTGCCAACAGCGTCGCGGCATTTGAAAAGTATGGCGGACCCTGCATCATTGTGGACTTCGGAACCGCCATCACCTTTGACGTGGTTTCCGAGCTGGGCGAATATCTGGGCGGCGTCATCGCTCCCGGCATTGGCATCTCCTCCGAGGCGCTCTTCCAGCGCGCCGCAAGACTGCCCCGCGTCGAGATTCGCGAGCCCCAAGCGGTGATCGGCACCAACACCGTTTCCAGCATGCAGTCTGGCTTGTTTTATGGCGCAGTGGGTTTGGTGGATGGCATCCTGGACCGCCTCTGCGCGGTGATGGGCACGAAAACCCACGTCGTTGCCACCGGCGGCCAGGCCTCCTGGGTTGCTCCGGCCTCCAAATACCAGCCGCCGGTTGATGATTCTCTCACGCTGGAAGGGCTGCGCATTATCCATGAGCGGAATCTGCCGCGGAAGCAAAAAGACAAGTGACGAGTGACAAGAAAAAAGCTCTCAGCATTCAGCAATCAGCGTTCAGCAAAAGTCTTGCGAGCTTTGAGGTCCCTGTTTGGAGACGGCTGGCTGAGCGCTGACGGCTGAGAGCTTGTTTCTCTCGCCACTTGTCACTCGTTACTGGTCACTGCCTTTGAGACCGCAGGTGGAAAATTACTTCAACTACTTCACGGAAATCGAGCAGTACTTCCAGCAGCGCCGGGGCACGCCCACGCTGCTTTCGACTCTTGACTGGGCCCTGATCGAAGCGTGGAAAGAAGCTGGAATACCGCTCGAAGCGGTGCTGGCCGGCATCCAGCGGTCCTTTGAAAAGTTTGCAAAGCGTCCCACCCGATTCCAAAAGGTCAACGGCCTCGCCTACTGCGCGCAGGAAGTCTACAAAGCTGCCGAGGCGGCAAAGACCGATGCCATCCAGAGCGGCGCTGCGTCGAACCCAAAACCGCAATCGGATCCTTTTCCTCTGGAGGAGCTGCTGGGCTGCCTCCGAAATCACCTGGAGACTCTAAACCTGGCACGTGAGAATCAGAACAATCAGGGGAAGGCGGCACTGGCGGCGGAGATAGCAGAGATCGCAACAGAACTTGGGATGACCATTGAAGAAGGCTCGGCTGAAGGCCTGACCGATCTGGAATCGCTCGAAAGACGGCTCACCGCCTTCGAGGAAAAACTGGCCGCCTCGCTCACTCGCGCTTCGTCAACTGATTTGTTGGTCCACCTTCAAATCCAAGTGGAAAGAGAACTGACACCTTTCCGGCGAAAAGTTCCCACGCCACAATTCGAGTCGCTCACCCGCCAGTACTTCAAGAAACAACTCTTCAGCCACTACGCAATCCCGCGCCTGAGCTTGTTCTACTTCTAGCGCCCGCAATATCCAAGTTCAAATTCCCGGCCTGACGCGACGGCTCAAATCAATTCCAACAGGGCCTCTGCGCAAGCGACTTCGGGCGCCGCCCCGGTCTGCTCCGTCTCCAGGTACCAAAGCGCGTTTTCAACCGCTCGAACCAATGCCCAAGCCGCGACGCGCTGAATGGGAAGCTGCAGTTCGACGGACAAAAGCCGGGCCAGCCGGTGAACTTCGGCGGCGTCGAAGTGGTCGCTCAGCAGACTGCGTAGAAGATAACCCGTATCGAAAGCCCGCTCGCCGGCCAGCGGCTTGGGATCAATTGCCAGCCACGGCTCACGCATTGCGGAGACCACGTTGCCAAAATGGAAATCGCGGTTCGCCACCACCGGCGCCTCGGCAGAATTCGCCAACTCCGCGCAAAGCTCCACGGCGCGATCAAGCAGAGAGCGCGGGAACGGCCTGCCGGCGTTTTCGAATCCGGCCGGCAGCGTCCTCGACCACCTCAGGGCTAGTTGGGGAACAGTCTGAAATGGATGGGGGCTTGGGATGGGCCTCCACAGCCGGCGCAAGACTTCGCAGCCGATGCGGATGGCCTCATCCTGATCGGGAAGGGAAGAAAGAGGAGTGCCCGGCGCCGCGCGCTCCAGCAAGAGGGCGCCGTGTTGCGGATCGCGATCGATCAGTTGAACCGCGCCGCGCCCGGCCCAGAACGCCAGAGCATCGCCTTCGTGGCGTGTTTCATCATCAAGGATACTCACCTTCAGAACCAGACGCCGGCCTTCGGCGTCCTTGGCTGGGGCTACAAACGCCACGCAGCCCCCCTCGAAGGGAGTTCCGATGCGAAGCCGCCAACGTTCGCAGAGTTCTTCAAGAACGCGGGGAAGATTGTGAAGCCACTCGCGCCCCTCTTCCTGGTGACACGCCAGGAGCATTTGCGCGACTTGCTCAGGAACCTTCATGCCGGTCGACCCAGTCAGCAACTCTACCACGCCCGTCGGCGCGAGGCATGGCAGCTACTTTTGGTCGCGGCCGCCAAGCCGTCGCGTCGCTACATGCATTTCACTGAAAGCCTGGGATTAATGCCACTGGGCCAGCCGCCGCCGAGGATGACTCACGTTCGCTTTCGCGCGGCGCGATGGCAAACAGCCGGAGCTTCGTGCGACCCGAGCTGGATGGAACAACACACGCCTGAAAGATTCTGTCTCACCCGTCTCACCCGTCTCACCCGTGTGTGCTACTCTTCTTGAGAGGTGCCGGATTCCTAACTTCCGGGTGGGTGCCGCTACCAGGCTTTTCGCTCCTGCAAGCGGCCAATTGGAGGGAACGAAGCTTGAATGTGTATGAAAACAAAGGATCGGTACTTTTGAAGCGATGGCGTGGCGTCTCGCAATCCGTGTTGTACCCTGGCGCCGTCCTGCGACGGCTTGGGCAGGCAAGACCTCGGCGCTACGAGGCGTTCCATGGTCCGGCTAGCTGTGGCACACGACGCCACAGTTGCTTGGTCGCCGTCGTGGTTGAGGACCAAAGATTATGGTATCCAGGAGTCTCTGAGAGCTTCTGCCGGTTTGCGCTGGGGTGAATGAGACAAATGAGAAGGATGTCTTTTTTTTCAAGACCGAACCGGGCATGTTGTTGAAAATAAACAATCGTAATTGTAGAAAGCGCAAAAGCGCACCGGAGTAGCTGGCAAGTTATTGAAACGAGGCAAGAGGGATGGTGCTCTTGACAACAACACGG
This sequence comes from Terriglobia bacterium, assembly GCA_050745605.1. Classification (GTDB taxonomy): domain Bacteria; phylum Acidobacteriota; class Terriglobia; order UBA7540; family UBA7540; genus CALCEB01. The sequence continues at coordinate 3,697 of JBOGKI010000003.1, forward strand.
GCAAGTTATTGAAAAAATTGGGCGTCGAGCGGGCGGGCCTTAAGCCTAACCCATCTTCAATACCGGCAAAGCTTTTGGCTGTGGCATTTACAACCGCCCGAAGATACTGCCTGACCTACCGGTAGCAAAGGTGCGAGAGGTGAGGCGCTTCGTAGAGAGTGGTAATTGCCATCAGTAGCGGGGCAACGAGGCAGGCTCCTGGTCCGCCACCATGTACGGCGCTGGAATCCGCTGCTGATCCGGTCGCAGCAGGGCGTTGACCTTGCTCTTCAGGTGAACCAGGGCGGCGCTGTGGATTTGGGAGACCCGGGATTCGTCGATCCCGATCTCGTCGCCGATCTGCTTCATGGTCATGTCCTGCTCGTAATAGAGCGAAATCACGCTGCGCTCGCGGTCCGTCAGCCGGCTCATGGCACGCTTCATGATTTCCCGTTGCTCGCTGCGGTAGCACAAATCAAACTGGCTTTCCTGGTTCACGGCCGGGATATTCTGCTCATCCACTATGTTCCTTTCCGGAATCAGGTTGGGCCGCATCCATTCCACCCCCATGGCGTGCAATTCATGGGTGGTACGGTGCCATTTCCGCAGGCTCATGCCGAGGGCGGCGGCCATTTCGTCATCGGTCACAGGACGGCACAGACGGGCTTCCATCTCGCGGTAAACCTTTTCGGCCGTCTTGTTCTTTTTCCGCATATCGCGCGAGGCGGTGTCCAGGTTGCGAAGGCTGTCCAGGATGGCGCCCCGAATGCGATGCCGGGCGTAGGTTTCCATCTTGGCGTGTTTGCGAACGTCGAATTTGTTGATAGCGTCGAGCAGGCCCAACATGCCCGCGCCCGCCAAGTCATTAACTTCCACCTGCTGGGGAAGGCGCTCCCGCATCTCAAAGGCCACGCGTTTGACCAGGGCCAGCAGATTCGCAGGAATGGCCGTCGGTTGCGCCGCTGAACAGGCGTGTGATGCTGGCCGTGTCCTCGCGTTGGCTTTGGTCTCCGCTCGAAGTGACTTCCGCAGGCCCAGCCGCTTGCGCGAGCTCGGGCGCCGGCTTGTTCTGGTGATGTAACCAAAAGGAATCGCTTGTGTCGCAACCATCAGTTTTCCCCTTTTTGCGGCCTGCCTGGCGCTCCGTCTTGTTGACGCCGGGCCTTCAACTGCCGTTTGACCTTCGTTGGATTTCGTTAAGTACCCTGCTTTCGGGCACACTTCACCGTCGGCGTGAGAACCCCTTTTTTCACGATTTCACGTCACGGGAGCGTTTGGTTGTTGTCAGAACCCCGCTGCGCTCTGGTCTCTATAGAAGCAACCTGTGTGCCATCCAAGGAACGGGTGAGGGGCGGCTCCGGAAGGTGCGATTCGAGGGCTGAATCAGGGGTTAGGATGGGATGATTGGATGTGGGATGGTAGGTCTAAATCACGGGTTAACCTACGTCTGACGGTCTCGCCCCCAATAGCGTCGGATCCATAGGAATATATTTATTATCAATAGCTTGGAGTTCATTAACCGACAATTGATGCCACCCGCCAGGTCAACGTTCGATCCCTGCGCCTCGCCGGTCCGGCAGCACATCAGGCAAATCGAGCGTGCCGGAACCGTTGGCATATCGAAGACACGGCTGGTCAAATTTTGGCGCGGCAAAGCCGCCCATTTTTGTCAGTCCGTACCGCATCGGGAAGTCAAAGTCCCGGTTTGGAAAGAACCGCTGCACTTGAACCCCCACGAGCGGATTCCCTGGTGGTTGGGCATGACTCACGGTCAGCTCGGCGTGAAGTGGAGACTCAGGAATGAGAGGCGCCGCGCCTGGCCGCCCGAACGTCCCGCGCGAAAGCGCGAACGCTTGAATTGACGCGCCGCATCCAGGCTGGTAGCATATTTAGGAAGGGCGCTTTCAAGGAGCAAAATCTGTGGCAGGACTGACGCGAAAAGAGTTGAAGCAGGACCAGTTTACCTCGACCTACGAGGCCATTGAGGATTACGCGCGGGAGCACTACCGCGAATTGATTGGAGCGGTGTTGGCGGCGCTGATCATCATCGGGCTGGTGACGGGTTGGAGAGTCTACAGCCGGAATCAAGAAGCTGCGGCCAATACGCTGCTAGGCAATGCCCTCCAGACCTTTCATGCCTATGTGGGAGCGGCCGCGCCCGGGGCTCTGGGGCCGGGCCAAATCAGCTTCCCCACCGCCAATGCCAAGTATAAGAAGGCTATCGAGCAATTCCAACAAGTTGTCCAAAAGTACTCGCGCCAGCGCGCCGCGGAGATTGCCCGCTACCACATCGGCATCTGCCAGTCCGAACTCGGCGATAACGCCGCTGCCGTCAACACTCTTCAAAAAGCCAGCCACGCTTCCGACCGCCAAATCCGGGCGCTTGCCCGGTTCGCGCTGGCCGGCGAGATGGTAAGGGCCGGCAACCTGAACGATGCGGTGAAGATTTATCAGGACCTCGCGGCGCATCCGGCCACCAGCGTACCCAGAGCAACTTCGATGCTGGCGCTGGCCGATGCCTACCGACCCACTCAGCCGGCCCAGGCACGCCTGATCTACCAGCGGATGCAAAAGGAATTTGCCGAGGACTCTTACCTGGCAGACATCCTGAAGCAGCAGATTTCCGGCTTGCCGCAGTAAGACGTGGGAGGGCCGGTCGCCTGGCGAGAAAGCCCTCGGCAAGAGGCGTGCCCGCAAAGCACCAAGTGCCCACGGCACACCAACCGTGCCGTGGCCACTCTTCCCGTCCTGTTGCCCTTGCCCGGGTTTTGAAGGTAATCTTCCGTGCCTCCCTCTGTCAGCGAAACAGTCCAAGCCCGCGAAACACTGGAACCCGATGTGCTGATCGTGGGCGCTGGTCCGGCAGGCCTGAGCTGCGCTTTTCGTCTGGCGCAGCTTTTCAAGGCGCACAACGAAAAAACCGAACCCGGGCGCTCCGGTGCTCCACATTTCAGCCCGGAGAATATTTACGTCCTGGAAAAGGCTGCCGAAATCGGCGCACACAGCCTTTCGGGCGCAGTGCTCGATCCGCGCGCCCTGCGCGAACTGATCCCAAACTTTGAGCAGGAAGGCGCGCCGCTGGAGTCCCCAGTCACCAGCGACGCCGTTTATTACTTCACCTCCGGCGGCCAGTTCAAGTTCCCCATCAATCCTCCGTTCTTTCACAATCACGGCAACTACATTGTCTCCCTCAATCGTTTCGCCAAGTGGATGGGAAACCTGGTCGAGAAAACCGGTGTGAGCTTGTTTCCGGGCTTTGCGGGCATGGAAGTGCTGTATGAGGGCGATCGCGTTGTGGGCGTGCGCACGGATGACAAGGGAATCGGCAAAAATGGCAAACCCAGGCCGAACTTCCAACCCGGCTACGACCTGCGCGCCAAAGTAACGGTCTTCGCAGAAGGTCCGCGCGGCTCGCTCACCAAACAACTGGTGAGCCGGCTGGGGCTGGATCGGGACCGCAACCCGCAAACCTACGCGATCGGCGTCAAGGAGTTGTGGGACGTTCCGGCCGGGCGGGTGCGGGCTGGACAAGTGATCCATACCGCCGGCTGGCCGCTGAATTCGCGGGAATTCGGCGGCGGATTCATCTACGCCGTCTCAGATACCCGGCTGTCCCTGGGCCTGGTGGCGGGCTTGAATGACGAAGACCCGCGCTTTGACGGCCACAATGCCTTTCAGCGGTGGAAAACGCATCCGTGGATGAAGCGGCTATTGGAAGGCGGGCAGATGGTGCGCTACGGCGCGAAGACGATTCCAGAGGGCGGGTATTTCTCCATCCCCCGCACCGTGACCGATGGCGCCCTCCTCGCTGGTGATTCCGCCAGCTTTGTGAATTCGCAGCGACTGAAGGGCATCCACCTGGCCATGAAGACCGGCATGATGGCGGCGGAAGCGGCTTTCGCGGCGCTGGCGAAAAATGACTTCTCCGCCGCGCAGCTTGGACTCTTCGAGCATCTCTGGCGCAAGAGTTGGGTGCACGATGAGCTGTGGAAAGTGCGCAACTATCATCAAGCCTTCGACCACGGATTTTACGCGGGCATGGTGGACGCGGGGCTGCAATTCATTTCGGGCGGGCGTGGGCTGATGGCGCGGTATTCTGCGACGCCGGATTACACGCACATGAAGAAGATGGCCGAGATGAACGGACGCCCGATGGAGCGAGTGAAGCCGGATGGCAAGCTCACCTTTGATAAGCTCGCCGACGTCTACCATTCCGCCACGCACCACGAAGAGGACCAGCCGTCTCACCTGCGCATTGCGGACCTCGACATCTGCAACAACCGGTGCGTGGTGGAATACGGCAATCCTTGCCAGTATTTTTGCCCGGCCGCGGTCTACGAAATGGAAGACGCCGGCAGACCCTCCGGCAAACGTCTGAAGGTGAATGCTTCCAATTGCGTCCACTGCAAAACTTGCGACATCGCCGATCCCTACCAAATCATCACCTGGGTTTGTCCCGAAGGGGGCGGCGGCCCGCACTACGACGGACTGTAGGATCGCGTCGGGTGCAGCGGGAACGAAGTAGCGCGTAGCCACGGCACGGTTGGTGCTGTGGGCCTTTTCCAGTAGGCAGAAAGCAAGAAGCAGGGAGCAACATTTACGGTGGACCATGTGTGGCCTATGTGTCGCCGGGCACCGGCCGAGAGCGCGTTGGAAACTGGCGACTCGGCATCTTACCGCTCTGCCGCCGCATGCTTTGCCGGATGCCTTTTCGGGAACAATAACAACCATCAATGACCAAATCCGAACGTTGTGCGTTCAAGAGAGAAGGCTCAGCCTTGCGCGAGTTTTTGCTGCCGCGCCTGATGAGCGGCGAGATAGCAGCCTGATTCTCATGCTCCAGCCCCCCTACAGTGTTTTTGAAATCCAGCCCGAATGGGTACTGGAGCCGGAAGCCCTCGGCAGCAAGGAAAAGTTTTGGTATCGCGTCAAAGACGGTGAGCCAGAGTCGCTCTTCAAATTCCCGCAGCCGAACACGGGTCAGCATTGGTCGGAGAAGATTGCGGCGGAAGTGGCGGCTTGTCTCGAAATCCTTCACGCACAAGTTGAATTTGCTGTCTTCCAAGGCACACGTGGCTCGGCCACGGAGTCTTTCGCTCGTCGGGGTCAGAACCTGTTTCATGGCAATCAGATTCTCGCCGGCCTAGTTTTGGGATATGATCCGACAAAAAAGTTCCAGCAAGCCGATCACACCCTGGCGAACATCTTTGCCGCACTTGATAAGATGTTCCCGATTCCGCAAACCGCGGACAAGGCCAAGGTTATGTTCGCCGGCTATCTCGTGCTGGATGCGCTCATCGCCAACACTGACCGTCACCATGAGAACTGGGGTGTTTTGGTACGACGAGCAGGGGATGATTGGCAGGTGATGCTTGCGCCCACCTTTGACCATGCGTCTTCGCTCGGGCGCGAACTATTAGACACCGGCGAAGGCAAATGTCGCGAGCGACTGCTCCGGGAGGGGAAGGTGGGGGACTATGCGGAGAAAGCGCACGGGGCAATCTTTTGGGAGACGACGGATAAGCGAGGCTTAAGTCCGCTGGAATTGGCGCGGCGGGCAGCGGCAGTACACCCCACGCTCTTCAACCCGGCGCTGACCCTCCTCAAGCGGCTCGAGCGGAAAAGCTTGGAGGCCATCGTATCCCGGGTACCATTCGACTGGATGACACCATTGGCGCGCACGTTCGTACTTGAGCTAATGTGCTATAATTATAACGAGTTAGGAAAGATTCGATTATGAGTGAAAGAACGCTGTTTCTAGCCTGGCAAGACAGGGCACGTACGCGCGAATGGTTTCCAGTGGGACGGCTGGATGTGCAAAAGCCCCAGTCCCTCTATCGCTTTCGTTATTTACAAGGGGCGGAGCGGGCGCATCTGAAAACCGGCTTCGAGCCGCTGATTGATTTCCCTGATTTTCACCAACGCTACGAGGCGTCAGACCTATTTCCGCTTTTTCAGAACCGCGTCCTCGCGCCGGGCCGCCGGGATTTCCGGGAATACCTTCGCCTGCTTGATTTGCCCGACAAAGCCGACCCAATCGAAATCCTCTCCGTAGATGGTGGCTATCGTGCGACCGACAGCTTCGAGATTTTTCCCAAAATCGAGCGCCGGGAGGATGGAGCGTTTCGTTGTCGTTTCTTTCTGCACGGGTGGCGACACGTCAGCGAAGACGCTCAGCGCCGGATGGAGTTGCTGAAGCCGGGCGACAAGCTGTTTGTCGCCATCGAACTAACCAATCCTGCAACTCAGTGGGCGGTCCAGATCGAAACCGAGGATTATTACATGATCGGTTGGGCGCCACGCTATCTGGTGCATGATTTGGTGAGTGCGATCGCTAAGGCTCCTGGGGAATACAAGGCGCAAGCGATTCAGATCAATCCTGTCCCGGCACCCTCCAAGCAGCGGGTGCTGGTAGAACTGTCCGGGCACTGGCCGGGTTACGAACCAATGACAACGGCAGATTTCGAGCCGCTCGCGAGTTGATTTCCGCCTTCGGCCGAACGTCCAGGTTGACGCAACCCTAGATCCCTTCCACGCTCACAAAGATCGCAACCCAGCGTTTGACCCTACCCCGGTGCTGGAGGGTTCCGCGAACTCATCGTTCGCCAAAATTCTTGCTCTCCACACCACTTTTCTCTTGCATGGTCCCAGGAAACTTGTATATTGCAAATACCAGCCCACTCCGCTGCGGCCTGAGGGCGGCGATCACCCAGGAGGACGAAGACAAGAGAATTGAGCACGCTGTCACTGCCTGCCCAACTTCAGCCGCAAGCCCTCCGCAAAGCGAAAAGAACCCTCGCCAAGCTCACGCTCTGGCCGCTGGTTGCCGCCACCTTCTTCATGGTATCCGGCGGGACCTACGGCACGGAGGATATTGTCCACGGCGCAGGCTATGGCCTTGCCATTCTGATCCTGGTTCTCACCCCGGTGCTATGGAGCCTGCCGACGGCGTTTATGATCGGCGAGTTGGCAAGCGCTCTGCCCGCCGAAGGCGGCTATTACGCCTGGGTGCGGCGCGGGATGGGCAATTTCTGGGGATTTCAGGAAGCGTGGCTGTCGCTGGTGGCCAGCATTTTCGATATGGCCATCTACCCTACGTTATTTGTCGCCTACCTCACGCGGCTGGTTCCGTGGTTCGCGGTGGGGCATCGCGGCGTGATGGCGGCTTTGTTTGTGGTGGTGGCGTGCGCCGGGTTGAATCTTGCCGGGATCCGGCTGGTGGGCTTGACGTCGCTGTGGCTTTTCTTCCTGCTTTCCGCGCCGTTTGCTCTGATGGTGCTGCTGGCGCCGTTTGAGGCCGGGTCGCTCGCTCACGCCCACACCGCCCCCGTCACTTCCACGGTCGGACTGCTGGGCGGAACGCTCATCGCCATGTGGAATTACATGGGCTGGGACAACGCCTCCACCATTGCTCAGGAAGTGGAACGGCCGCAGCGCACCTATCCCCGCGCCATGATTGCCGCGGTGGTGATCGTCTCGCTCACCTACATTCTTCCCGTTATTGCGGTGTATATCACGGGCGTGCCGTCGTCCGCATTTGAGACCGGCAGTTGGGCGGACCTGGCGGGCCTGATGGCGGGCCGCTGGCTGCGCGTGGCGCTGGTGCTGGGCGGGATGATGAGCGGCTTTGGCATGTTCAACGCCTTGGTGATGAGCTATTCGCGTTTGCCGCTGGCCATGGCCCAAGACGGCATGCTGCCGCGTGTTTTTGCCAAGATCCATCCCAAAACCCGTGTTCCCTGGGTTGCCATCCTGGTCTGCGCCACAGGTTGGGCGCTGTGCCTGGGGCTTGGATTTGAGCGCCTCGTGACGCTGGACATTATGCTTTACGGTGGCAGCCTTGCACTGGAATTCATCACTCTCATTGTGCTGCGCATTCGCGAGCCGCAGCTTCACCGCGAATTCCGCGTTCCGGGCGGACTGACCGGAGCCGTCCTGGCGGGTGTGTTTCCCATCCTACTGCTGACTCTTGCCATCATCCATAGCGAGACGGAAAGAGTGCTGGGCATGAACGGCCTGACCTTCGGCGCGTTGATTATCATGGCGGGCTTCGCGGTGTACTCGGCGACCGGGCTGGTCCGGCGTCCTCCGGCGCCGGCCGATGATCGGAAGCGGGCCTGCGTTCCGGAATAATTGCGGGCACGCGACGGTCGAGCTTCGGTGGCGCTGGCCCTCTAATGCCTGGCCGCGAGCGCCGACGTATGGTCGTTGATAATGCGCCAGCCTTCGGGGAAGCGGCGTAGCACCAGCGTGAAAATTCCCCGCCCCGGGTTGCTGCCGTTGCTTCCAGATTGCAGCACATATTCACCCACCGCCAATGCTGCGTCCGGCGCGAGCACCGTCACGTGAAGGTCCTCGAATCGCAGGTGGCCCATTAAGTTTGTGGCCTGATAGTCCCGCTGGTATCTTTCCTGAATCGCCTTCCAACCTTGCACGATGCCACTTGCCCCCACGTATTCCGTTTCCGGCGACTGCCAGTAACCTTTCATGAAGGCGTTCAAGTCGCCCTTGTTCCAAGCTCGAACTTGGCTCGTCAGCAGCGCGATCACCTGCGCTTTGGCAGACGTTTCCGCCGCTTGGATGGCAGTTGATAAGCCAACAGTAAGCAACAGCGACACGAGTGTAACGGCACTTCGCATCATCAGAGTCCTCCTGAAGGTATTGTCGTCCCCTCTCTTGGCTTCATCATCGTACAACTGTGCATGGCCGCAACAAACCGGTTCATGATTCGCCGTGGCCACCGTCGGTTGACCCGTCCGCCTTTCGCAGCGCGTGTCCCGCTGATACAGAGCCTCGGAAGCAATGCGTGTATCGCGACGGAGCCGGTCGCGGGGTCAGATCGAGCATTGCATTCAGAGGTGGGGCGGATGTATGTTACCGGTCTGCCCTAAGATGAGAATCGGAAATCCGGATTAGGACGCACATGCCACGCCTGACGGAACAGGAACAACAGGAGATCGTTCGCTACATCGAGGCTGACAAGCCCCTGCCGGACAAGTATCGCTTTCTGCTTTTTGACGAGAAGCGCGAGGTGGAGCTGGTTTGGAACGGCAAGACCAGCGAAGTGTGCAACATCGTGCTGCCCTTTCAGGTGATTGAGCAAGTGGACGAGCCGCGCGCCGAAAAGCCCGAAGATACGGCGTTGCAGCAAGGCCTTTTTGACTCACGCGGCCGCCAGCTCAAGGGCTGGACCAACAAGCTCATCTGGGGCGACAACAAGCTGATTCTTTCCTCGCTCAAGAACGGCCCGCTGCGCGAAGAGATTGAAAAGCAGGGCGGCCTGAAGCTGATTTACATTGACCCGCCCTTTGACGTGGGCGCCGATTTCAGCATGGACATCGAGATTGGCGGCGACACCTTTACCAAGAAACCCAACATTTTGGAAGAAATCGCCTACCGCGACACCTGGGGCAAAGGTGCGGATTCCTTCATCGCCATGATCTACGAACGGCTGGTGCTGATGCGGGATTTGCTGGCCGAGGATGGCTGTATCTATGTGCATTGTGACTGGCGGGTGAATTTCTATGTCCGATCCGTGCTTAACGAGCTCTTTGGAGCTGACCAATTCAAGGCGCAAATTGCATGGAAACGAACTTCATCCCATAGCGACTCAAAGTTTTTCCCATACGTCCATGACACAATCCTCTTCTTCAGTCGCACCGAAAACATCCTGTTCAACCAACAGTCCGAACCGTTGGCCGCTGACTATGTTGAGACGAAGTATAGGTTCCGCGACGAAGATGGTCGTCGTTACAGAAAAGACAATCTTACCGCGACAGGATTGAGCGGAGGTGGATATGAATACGAATGGAATGCTGTGCGGCGAGTTTGGCGATGCCCGATTGAGACGATGCGGGAATACGCGAGTACGGGGAGGATTTGCTACACAAAGAACGGCGTCGCAGAGTTCAAGCGTTACCTCGATTCCAGCAAGGGCACGTCCGTTCCGGATATTTGGACTGATCTGGCTCCGGTTAACAGCCAAGCAGCAGAGCGTCTTGCCTATCCAACTCAAAAGCCCGAGGCTTTGCTCAAACGCATCATCAATGCCTCCTCCAACGAGAACGACCTGGTGGCCGACTTTTTCTGCGGCTCCGGCACTACGGCCGCCGTGGCGGAAAAGCTGGGCCGCAAATGGATCGTTACCGACCTTGGCAAGTTCGCCATCCACACCACTCGCAAGCGCATGATCGGCGTGCAACGCCAGCTCAAGGCTGAAGGCAGGAATTACCGCGCCTTTGAAATCTTGAACCTCGGCAAGTACGAGCGCCAGCACTACATCGGCGTGAACCCCAACCTGCGCGAGGCGGAACAGGAAAAGCAACTGGAGGAAAAAGAGGCCGCGTTTGTGGACCTCATTCTGCGCGCCTACCGCGCGGAACGCACCGACGGCTTCAGGACCTTCCAGGGCAAGAAGGCCGGGCGGCTGGTTTCGGTGGGGCCGGTGAACCTGCCGGTGACGCGCCTGTTTGTGGAAGAGGTCATCTTGGAATGCCGCCAGAAGCACATAACCCGCGTGGACATTCTGGGCTTCGAGTTTGAGATGGGCCTGTTTCCGAACGTCCTTGACGAGGCCCGCGCTAAAGGCATTGACATCGCCGCCAAATACATCCCCGCCCAGGTCTTCGACAAGCGGGCGGTGGAAAAGAATCAAGTGGTGTTTCACGATGTGGCCGCCATCGAGGTGACGCCGCACGTCAAGAAGAACAGCGTGGCGGTGGAGCTGACCGACTTCTCGGTGTTCTACTCCCAGGATTCGATTGCCAACGCCGAGGCGACGCTCAAGGACAAATCCAGCAGGATCGTGGTGGAACGCGGGCAGATCGTGAAAGTGAGCAAGGACGCCAAGGGCATCGTAAAGCGGGAAGTGCTGACCAAGAATTGGACGGACTGGATTGATTACTGGGCGGTGGACTTCACTTTTGAGAGCAAGCGGGAGATCGTCCGGGTGAAGAACGAGGACACGGGCGATTGGGAAGAACGCTGGACGGGGGATTACATCTTCGAGAACGAGTGGCAATCCTTCCGCACCAAGAAAGACCGGCGGCTCGAAATGACCAGCGTTTACCACGAATGTCCACCGGGGCGGCGCAAGCTGGCGGTGAAGGTGGTGGACATTTTCGGCAACGACACGATGACGATTATCGAGGTTACGATATGAGCGACTTGGTCTTGCAGCCCACGCGACTCCACGCCCTGTTGAAGGCCTTCAAGGAACAGCACGGCGAAGAATATCACCTACTGGCTCTCGGTTACTTTGGCTCCTATGCCCGCGACGAAGCGAGCGAGCAAAGCGACGTGGACATTGTATTCGATACCGACACCCCCAACTTATTCAGGACCGTCATGCTGAAACAAGACCTGGAGGCATGGCTGGGGCGGCCTATTGATGTGTTGCAATTGCGAGGACTCACCAACTCCCGATTGAGAGCGCGCATCGAGAAGGAGGCCGTGTATGTCTGACCGGGACCTCTTGATTGAGCGCCTGACCAGCATCCTGGAGGCATTGGAGCGCATTCCCAGAAGGTTCGCTGGAATCGAGAGTCCGTCCGATTTTCGGACCAGCGAAGCGGGGATTGATCGCATGGATGCCATCTGCATGATCCTGATTGCGGTCGGTGAGGAATTTAAGGCCATTGACCGGAAGACAGAAGGCAAGCTGTTGAGTCGCTACCCCAATGTGAAGTGGCAAGGGATTATGGGTGTGCGGGATGTTCTTGCGCACGGCTACTTCCAGGTAAACACCGAGCAGTTGTTTGGTATCTGTCGCGAAGACATTCCGCAATTGATCGGAACCGTCCGCCAGATTATTCAGGATGTCAAAAATGGCTTTGCATAAAAACTTCCCTGAGTCACCTTACGCCATCCTCGACCCGGCCATCCGCTGGTTTCCGGCGGATGAAACCTTGCGGGAAACCAGCATGGACAAGCTGATGCCGCCCCTGGTGCCGGAACTGCGGCGGAAGGTGAAGGAATGGCGGGCGAGCGGCTACGTGGGGGCGACGGATACGAGCAAGAGCCTGCTCGACTGGTGGTTCAATACCCCGCACCTGATGCCGCAAGCCGATGGCTCAATGGCCGAATTTCAGTATTACTTCGCGCAGCGGGAGGCGCTCGAAACCATCATCTACCTGTACGACGTGGTCGGCGCGAAGGACAAATTCGACCTGATGCGCTTCGACAGGTCGGGATTGGTTTCCACCGGCATGTTTGATGAGACCTGGCGGCGCTTCGTGGTGAAGATGGCAACCGGCACCGGCAAGACCAAGGTGTTGAGCCTGGTTCTCGCCTGGAGCTTTTTCCACAAACTGTATGAGCCGGAGTCTACCCTGGCGCGCAACTTCCTGGTGATCGCCCCCAACATCATCGTGCTGGACCGCATTTACAAGGACTTTGGGGGTCTGCGCATCTTCTTGAAGGACGATCCGATGTTGCCTGACGACGGGATCGCCGGGCACAACTGGCGCGACGACTTCCAACTGACGCTGCACAAGCAGGATGAGGTCCGCGTCACCCGCCCTACGGGCAACATCTTCCTGACCAACATTCACCGCGTCTACGCCGGCGACGACATTCCCCCCTCGCCCGACGACGAAGACACGATGGACTATTTTCTGGGCAAGCGGCCGAGCGGCGCGACCACGGAATCCAAGGTGGATTTGGGCATGATTGTGCGCGACGTTGAGGAACTGGTGGTGCTGAACGATGAAGCGCACCACATCCACGACCCGCAGATGGCATGGTTCAAGTCCATCCAGGATATTCACAACCGGCTGAAGCAGAAAGGGGGCGAGCTTTCCCTGCAAGTGGACGTGACCGCCACTCCCAAGCACAACAACGGCGCGATTTTCGTGCAGACCGTGGCCGATTACCCGCTGGTGGAAGCGATCAAGCAAAACGTGGTGAAGCATCCCGTGCTGCCCGATGCTCCCAGCCGGGCAAAACTCCAGGAACGCCAGAGCGCCAAGTTCACCGAAAAATACGAGGACTATATTCACCTGGGCGTGGTCGAGTGGCGCAATGCGTATGCTGTACACGAAAAAATGGGCAAGAAGGCGATCTTGTTCGTGATGACCGATGATACGCGGAATTGCGACGACGTGGCGGAGCATCTGCGAAACACCTATCCAGAATTTGCTGACCAAGACGCGGTGCTGGTGATCCACACCAAGAAGAACGGCGAGATTTCCGAATCAGCGTCAGGCAAAGACAAAGAGGAACTGGACAGGCTGCGCAAGCAAGCCAATGAGATCGATGGGATGGAGAGCCCCTACAAGGCCATCATCTCCGTGATGGTGCTCAAAGAGGGCTGGGACGTCCGCAACGTGACCACCGTTGTGGGCCTGCGCGCGTATTCCGCCAAGAGCAACATCCTGCCCGAACAGACCCTGGGGCGCGGCTTGCGGACGATGTACCCCCGGTCCAGCGGCGTGGAAGAGTACGTCAGCGTGATTGGCACACAAGCCTTTATGGACTTTGTAGAATCCATCCAGGCCGAGGGCGTGGTGTTGGAGCGCAAGCCGATGGGCGAAGGCGCCCTGCCCAAAACACCTTTGGTGGTGGAGGTTGATGGGCAAAACAGTCAGAAAGACATCGAGGCCCTGGATATCCAAATCCCCGTGCTGACGCCGCGAGTTTACCGGGAGTACAAAAACCTGAGTACGCTCGACGCCGGCGCACAAACTTACCAGCGCGTGGCGTACCTGCAGTTCAGCGAGGAAGAACAACGCGAGATCGTCTTCAAAGACATCACCACCGGCGAGGTGACGCACACCACCATCCTCGACACGGCGGGGGTGGCCGATTACCGCAGCGTGATCGGCTACTTCGCGCAGGCCATCATGAAAGACTTGCGCCTGGTGAGCGGCTACGATGTGCTCTATGGCAAGGTGAAAGCCTTTGTACAAGACCAGTTGTTTGACCGCCCGGTCGACCTGGAATCCCCCAACACCCTCCGCAACCTGTCAGAACTCGCGGCCACCAAGACGTTGATCGACACGTTCAAGAAGGCGATCAACGCCCTCACGGTTCAGGACAAGGGGGACGCCGAAATTTGGGACACCATCAAGCTGCGGCAGACCCGGCCCTTCGTGGCGAAGGACCAGGGCTACCTCACTCCGAGAAAGAGCGTCTTCAATCGCATCATCGGCGACAGCGGTTTTGAGCTGGTGTTCGCCCGCTTTCTGGAGGATTGCACTGACGTGGTTTCCTACGCCAAGAATTACCTGGCGGTACATTTCAAACTGGATTACGTCGATAAGGACGGAAACATTTCAAACTACTATCCGGACTTTCTGGTGAAGCTGTCCGGCAAGCGAGTTTTCATTGCGGAGACCAAGGGCCGGGAGGATCTCGACCTGCCGCTCAAGATGCAACGGCTGCGGCAGTGGTGTGAAGACGTAAACCGAGCGCAGTCGGACGTGAAATACGATTTTGTTTACGTGGACCAAGAAAGTTTCGAGAGGTACAAGCCTACGTCACTCAAGCAATTGGTTGATGGCTTCAGGGAATACAAAGAGGAGCCAGGGTGTTCCGCTCCGGGCTGATGGTGGCTCTGCCTGGTCACGGGAGATCGTCCCTTGCGATTACAATTTTTTTCAAGAGCCACCAAAAATCCATGCTATGATGCCCCTCGCAGTTTGTATTTGTAATTCCGATGAGAATCGCAACAGCCGACCGGGCGGCAGGGCTGCCGCCACGAGCCATTGTGACCCGCGGTGTTACAGCGGATCGCCGGGTATCCCCGTCGTTGCCGTACCCACAAATTGCTAATCCCAACCCAAAAAGGATGTTTCAAGCATGAAGGAACAAGGCACGGTGAAGTGGTTTAATGCCTCCAAAGGATACGGTTTTATCCAGCGCGAGAGCGGGGATGACGTGTTTGTACACTACTCAGCCATCATCGGCGAGGGCTATCGCTCGCTCGAAGAGGGCGCCCGGGTAAGCTTTGAAGTCCGCAAGGGTCCGAAGGGCTTGCAAGCTGAAAACGTGGAAAAAGTCTAAAGAATCTGGGGCGGCAGGGCGAATTGCCGGTGGCTGGCGTTCGCCTGCCGCCGACTTGGTTTGTGACTTCGTTTCGAGACTGGCATGGATGGCGTTCAAGCCATCCACTTCCACGGGTCTGAAGGATGGCTGTCCAGATTCTCAAGGGCAGACACATCAACTGGCGAAGGCCGGCGCGGGCCGGCTCGCCAAGGTTCTGAACAGCGCGCTCGCAATTGGAGCGGTCGAGCGGCATTGCCCATGATACGTGTCGAAATGCGGTGGTGGTGTGCGCCGGCGTAGGACCCAGTTTCCGTCACCGGGCCTGAACAACGACTTGGGGTGTAGCTCGGACACTTGGCCGTGGACCCGCCGGCATGACGCTCGCCGTCAAGACCGCCCGCGGCGAACGCCCGTAACATTCCTGCTACTCGCCATTCTTTTCTTCTTCTTGCTGCGACCCAAGCATCCCACCCTGGCTTATTCCGTGCTAGCCCATGAGGCGATTGTGGACGCCGCGTGGGATTCGGGGCTGCGGGACCTTCTGATCGCAAGATTCCCCAACGCTACAGTTGCGGAGCTGCGGGAGGCCCACGCCTATGCCTACGGCGGCTGCATTATCCAGGACATGGGCTACTATCCGTTCGGCAGTCACTTTTTTACTGACCTCGCCCACTACGTTCGAAGCGGCGATTTCATCCTGAACATGATTCGCGAGTCTCAGAACCTGGACGAGTATGCCTTCGCGCTGGGCGCTCTGGCGCATTACGCGGCGGACAATGAAGGCCACTCGATCGCCGTGAACCATGCCGTGCCGCTGACTTATCCGCGCCTCAGAAGAAAATATGGCAACATCATGACTTATGAAGAGGACCCCAAAGCGCACTTGATGGTGGAGTTTTCGTTCGACGTCGTTCAGGTCGCCGGGCGCCTCTATCCGCCCCAGGCCTACCATGATTTCATCGGATTCAAGGTCTCAGAACCGCTCCTCAACCGCGCCTTCAAAACAACCTACGGCCTTGATATCCGCGATGCTCTGCTGGATGAGGATCTGGCGTTGTATATGTATCGACATGCCGCCAGCAAGCTGATCCCGTCAATGACGCGCGTGGCTTGGACGAAGGAGAGAAGCGAAGTAGAAAAGGTAGCTCCCGGCATCACCCGCCAGCGCTATGTCTACGCGCTGTCATCTCGTGAATATAAACGCGAGTGGGGAAAGGACTACCGCCGGCCGAAGTTCCTTTCCCAGGCATGGTTTCGAAAGTACAAGAATCCTGGTATTGTCTCCCACATTCTTCTCTTCATTTTCGAGATTATTCCCAAGGTGGGACCTCTCCGCACGTTGCAGTTTCGCCCTCCGACGCCACAGACCGAGGACCTGTTCCTGGAGAGCTTTAAGGCGGCGATCGCAACATACGAGAAACTTCTGAACGAGATCAAGAAAGGCGATTTGCAGCTTCCCGACACTAACCTCGATACGGCCAAGGCCGTTCGCCGCGGAAATTACAAATTAGCTGACAAAGCCTACCGTAAGCTGCTGGACAAGCTAGCACACCAGCGCTTCAAGAACACCACTGTCTCGCTGAAGTCGAACATTCTTGCGTTTTACCAGAGTGGGCCTGGCATCAAGCGGACTTGGAAGCATCCGCTGCGACACCGCAGGACGGTGCGTGAAATCGACGCTTTAAAAACCTTCCAAACGACAGCGGAGGCTGAGCCCGGAAAGCCAAATTCAGCCCCTCTGGCCTGCAGGGGAGCGAACCAGGATCGATGAAGTAAAGGGAGGAGCAGACCGTTAACCGGTGGCAGGGGAATCATCTGATCTGAGATTGAACAGAGGGGGGCGGGTCAGGGCAGACATGCGCCCGGCGACCTGCCTATTCGAGGCACGCCGCCAATTCAAGATAATATCGAATACGGCTGGATGCCGCCGGGGCTATCCCGCTGCAGCGGACGCCCGCCGCTGCTGGAAACACTCCCGGCAATAAACCGGGCGGCCCTGGGTCGGCTTGAAGGGAACCGTGGTTTCCTTGCCGCATTGCGAGCAGACCGTGGTGGTTACGGTTCGTTGCGGCGCGCTCTGCCCCTCGTAGGACTGACTACGCTTGGCCTTGCAGCCCTTGCAACGCTTGGGTTCGTTCTTGAAACCTTTCTCCGCGTAGAAGAGCTGTTCCCCGGCGGTGAAAACAAATTCACTTCCGCAATCAATACACTTCAGAGCCCTGTCTCGGTATTCCATAATCGCTCCCCCCAAGCAAAATAGCTGCTTGCCGCTCCGGCCGGTGAACTGAGGTCGCGCTTGGTATCTGCGGCCCTTTCTCTGGCCGGTTGGCCCTGGTTAATCTCGCTCGAGCCTGGCCTTCTTCCGGACGCGCTTACGGGCCAAAGCTTCCTTCACCCGCCGCTTTTCCCCTGGCTTGAGATAATAGGAGTGACGTTTGATTTCCTTGATGATGTCTTCCTGCTGGACCTTGCGCTTGAAACGGCGAAGCGCATTTTCCAGAGATTCGCCTTCCTGAAGCCGAACTTCAGCCAATCGATCTCCACCTCCGTTTCCTAATAAGATACTGGAGTCATAATAGCGGTTATGGATGGGCACATTCTCACTCGGATGCTATTGATAAGTCAAGCGGATTATTGGAACGGACCGGCGCATCGCTGCTCCCGAGAGCCCCGCGACGCGCCACCCCCCGAGGCGTCGTGCTGGAAAGGTTCACCGCTGGTTTGTTGGCGAAGTCGTGCGCTAAGCTGGCACACTCACCTTGCCAGCGCAAGATCTGAAGTGCACTGTGGGCAACGTGTCGCTTTCAGCGGAATGTTTGAAGCGCAATAAGGACATTCCTTGGTCGCGGGCGCAGCGGCAGGCGCTTGCATTTTGGACATCAGTTTGTTTACCGCCTTGATGAGCAGAAAGACGGCAAAGGCCACGATCACAAACCCGATGATGGTATTGATGAACAATCCGTAATTCAAAGTTGGAGCGCCCACCTTCTTGGCGGCGGCGATGGATTCATAGTGCGTTGACGAGAGGTTGATGAAGAGGTTTGAGAAGTCCACGTGGCCGAGCAACAGACCAAGCGGCGGCATCAGGATGTCGCCCACCAGGGATGTCACGACCCGGCCGAACGCCACGCCCAGGATGATTCCTACGGCCATATCAAGAACGTTGCCACGCATCATGAACGTCTTGAATTCCTTGAACATGCTTCACTCTCCCTGCTCGAAATTTCGAAAACAGTGTTCAGACTGAGCCCCGAGAATGCTCTGACACTCAATTCCTGCCGGTCCGCATCATCATTTCGCCCATTGACCGCCATTGCTTTTGTCAAAACGAAGCGGTTGACCGCATCCTAAGCCGTAACTCCGAGGTAGTCAAGAGGGCGTTGGTGTCGTGTGATGCTTAATTTAGTGGCTCGGGGCCGGTCGCGGCGTCGGAGATGGCGCTGCGCCACATCGCCTTGAACGCAACCCGGGCCAGCACCTTGCTGGGGCGCTCCATTCCGGCAATCCCCTCGACTGAATGAGTGGCGTACTGTTATTGTTGCTGCAGTTCAGACAGTAGAAATAGTAGGCGGTCCCGGTGGCACCCGAGCTTGAGACGATGGTTAAAGAGGCTTCGCTGGAAATCCCTGACAGGCAAAGGTGCCGGTGCCTAAAAGAAATCCTCGAGCTTTCCGACACGGAAATGGCCTATGTCCTGGGCGTTTCCGTAGAGACTCTGCGCAACTGGTTGAGAGAGGAAAATGACGCTCATGCAATGGAATCGATCCGGTTTCACCGCCTGCTGAATTTGACGCAGTTGGCGAAGGGGGTGATCCGGCCGGACCGGCTGGGGCATTGGGTTCATCACGAAAACCGGGCCTTGGGAAGGGTGCAACCTCTGAATTTGCTGGCCGACGCGGCGGGCTGCGAAGTGGTCAGCACCGTGCTTGAAGATGTCCGGTTGGGAATGCCGGATTGAGGTCGCGCTGAACCATGCCGAAGGGCTCACACCGGCCGGACCTGCAGCAAGTGCCGCGGCATAAGAAGCATTTCTGGCGGTGTGTTCCGAAGCGGTACGTTGAAACCATCCTGGAGCCGGGACCCAGCTTCACTCAAGAGGTTGCGGATTCAAGGGCGCGGGACTATGATTTCTGTCTTCTCCCGCGCACCACGAGGCACCCGGGCAGTCTCATTTCAAAGAGAAGGAGTAGAAGAATGAAGTCATCCCGTCTTCGTTTACCGATACTATTTCTTGAACTCATGGTTTTGGGGGTGGCGGTCCTGCCTGCCCAATCTGGCCCGGCGATCACCCTAACGGTGGATGCAACGCAAGCGCCGGAGCACATTCTTCATTCACGGATGGTGTTGCCGGTGAAACCCGGCCCGCTTACCCTTTGTTACCCCAAGTGGATTCCAGGCGAGCACGAAGCCTCCGGCCCCATCAGTAACGTGGCGGGGCTGAAGTTTACCACCAGCGGCAAGACGATTCCCTGGCGACGTGATCTCCTCGACGTATTCACCTTCCACTTGGACATCCCAGAGGGCGTGAGCAGCCTGGATGTGGCGTTCGACTACATCGAGCCCGGTGGCGGCGGCTTCAGCTTCGGCGCTTCGGCCACCGACAAACTGGTGATCATCAGTTGGAACCAGAACGTGTTGTACCCGGCGGGGGTGCGCGCTCAGGAGATCACCTTCAAGCCTGAGCTGATTCTGCCTCAAGGCTGGAAATTCGGGACGGCGTTGCCGGTCGAGGGCGCTCAAGGCAATGAAGTGTCGTTCAAGCCGGTTTCCCTGAACCGTCTGGTGGATTCACCGGTCGTTGCCGGCCAGTATTTTCGCGCTGTGAACGTCACGCCTCCCGGTGAGCCCATTCATCACGAGATCGATCTGGTGGCGGACAGCCAGGATGCTCTCAACATGAGTCCCGAGCTTCAGAAAGATTTCACGAACCTGGTGGCCGAGACCGGGAAGCTCTTTGGCGCCCGCCATTACCGTGATTACCATTTCCTGCTCACCTTGAGCAATCACGTGGCGCATTTCGGCCTCGAACACCATGAGTCTGACGATAGCCGCATCGGCGAAGACGCGCTGACCAGCCTTGGGGGACGCCGCGGCCTGGGAAGTCTTTTGCCGCACGAATTCGTTCACTCCTGGAATGGAAAGTTCCGCCGTCCTGCCGACTTGAGCACGCCCTACTATGAGCCGCCGGAGAAGACGGACCTGCTGTGGGTCTACGAAGGGCTTACCGATTATCTGGGGCCACTGCTCGCCACCCGCAGCGGCATCTGGACGCCGGCGCAGTATCGCGAATATCTGGCGACCATCGCGGCCATGCTGGGTCCGGGCCGCCCCGGCCGTACCTGGCGGCCCTTGCAAGATACGGCGGACGCGGAACCCGGAGTCCACGGTTTCGGCGGCTGGATAAACTGGAAGCGCGGCACAGACTATTACCAGGAAGGAGACTTGCTCTGGCTGCAAGTCGCTACCATCATCCATGACCAGAGCCACGGCAAGAAATCCATCGAGGATTTGTGCCACCTCTTCTATGGTGGTCCCAACAACGGCCCGGAATTGAAGCCCTACACCTTCGATGACGTGGTTAAAGCCCTCAGTGAAGTCGTTCCGTACGATTGGGCGAGCTTCTTCCATCAGCATTTGACCTCGACTTCGCCCGCAGCGCCGGTCGGTGGCATCGAAGCGGCGGGCTGGAAGGTGGAGTACACGGATCAGCCGCCGAAGTTTGCCCGTCGCGGCCGGTTCAGCGGCGGGGTGAATGCGGTGTACTCCATCGGTCTGCGCGTCTCGGGTAATGGCGACGTGCAGGATTCGATCGTCGGCGGAACTGCGTACAAGGCCGGAATTACGGCGGGCATGAAGGTCATGGCGGTAGACGGACGCGCCTACACACCCGGCCTGCTTCATGCCGCGCTGAAGGACACGAAGACCGGCGATCAGCCCATCCAGTTGCTGGTATTGGACGATGATTACTACAAGACCTGCACCATCAACTATCGCGGCGGTGAGCGGTATCCCCACCTGGTCCGCGAGGAGGGGAAGCCGGATTATCTGGATGAGCTGGCTAAGCCACTTGCCAAACCTCAATGATACGAACGCGGGAAGCGAGGTTAAAACCCCGCTGTAGCGGCAGTCTGCGGACGCCGGTTTTTCGGAGCTCATAAAGCGCCGCTACAGAGAGAGCTGAGCGCCCACGGACGGCGATTTCCTGTTCGTGGGCCGCGCTGTAGTGCCGGTGTCTGCGCCGGCGGATTCCGGCGTGGAGGACAGCGCCGCTACAAAATTTACGCTCCATCTCCGAAAAGGATCCGATCATGAGAACCAGCGTTCTTTCATTTCTCTGTGCCCTGGTCCTGTTCTTCGCCGTGCCGTCCACCGCAGCGCAATCCCCAACCAACCGCGTGCCGGGAACCATCGCCCAAGACCTCAAAAGCTTCGTCGAGACGCCGGCAATTCCCGGCTACGAGGCCGCGCTGGCCGCGAAAATCCGGTCGGAGTTACGGGTGTATTCTCCCGAGACGGACAACCTGGGCGATGTAATCATCACCGTGGGAAGCGGCGCGCCGCACCGGCTGATTGTTACCCCCATGGACGAACCGGGCTTCGTGGTGAGCCGCATCATGGACGATGGCTATCTCCGACTTCAGCGGTTGCCGCAGTTCGGCATTCTGCCACTCTTCAATGAGCTCTATGCGGCGCAGCCGGTCCAGATTCAGGCAGCTTCGGGCAAGTGGATGAACGGTGTCGTTGCCGGGCTCTCCGTGCATCTGATGCCGGGCCGCACTTCGCCGCCCGACCCAAACGACATCGCCAATATGTATGTTGACGTGGGCGCTCAGACGGCGGCCGCTGTGCGACAGGCGGGCGTGGGCCTTCTCAGTCCGGTCATAATCGACCGCACCTTGTACGAAATGGGCTACGGGAAATGGACCGCGCCCGCCGTCGGCGATCGCTTCGGTGACGCGGCGCTGGTGGAGGTGCTCCGGCATCTTGATGCGTCGAAGGTCCACGGCACGCTCACCGTGGCTTTTGTGGCCGAGCAATGGGCGGGAGCGCGCGGCCTGGAGCGGGTGCTGGATTCTGTGAAGCCGGATGAATTGATATACGTAGGGCGCTTGATTCCGGGTGGAAGTCCATTTGGGTCGCCGGCGGGATGGCATTTTCCGCATCTCCAGCCCGGGAGCGGCGTGCTGGCCGCGGTTCCGCAGGTCGATGCTTCTCTGGCGGGCCTGGCCGCTGATTTGAAGCAACTCGCCGGCCAGAAGCAGATTCCGATGGCCCAAGATTATTCCGCTCCGCTCATGCCTCCGAGCTACTTGCCCGCGCCCCCCTTGCCCGCGCGCCACGTTCACTTGGCCATTGCCACGGCCTGGCCATCGACTCCGGCGGAGATCATCGATAGCGGCGACCTCAGCAACCTGGTCGAGCTACTCGAGGACTACCTGAAGGGTTCGTCGCAAAAGCTGGCGTTCCCGGAGGCTGGGGCACTGGCTCCGCCGCCGTTGCCACCGCGCCCGCACACCGCGCCCACTCCGGAGGAGATCGTAAGGGACCTGGTGGAGACCTATGGAGTGAGCGGTCACGAAGTCGGGGTACGGGAAGCTGTCGAGCGCCTGCTGCCCGCCTGGGCCAAGACCACCACCGATGATGCGGGCAATCTGATTTTGCGTCTCGCTTCGGCTGCCGCGAGCGTCAAGACGCCGAACATCCTGGTGGTTGCACACATGGACGAGATTGGGTACGAGGTCAAATCCATCCTGCCCGATGGAAGGCTTGCAGTTGAATCCGAAGGAGGCGGCTTGCCTTATTATTGCGCGGGGCACGCCGTGTTCGTCCATACCTCGCAAGGCATACGCCCTGGCGTGATCGAGTTGCCGCCAGGTTGGAACCAGCCGGGTTTCAAGTGGCCGCGCGGCCGGAACGCACTCTACCGCGTGGACGTGGGAGCGCGAACTGCGGCGGAGGTGGCGGGGCTTGGCATCAAGACCGGCGACTCCATCACCATCCCGAAGAAATACCGGCCTCTGCTTGTCACGCGCGCCAATGCCAGGAGCTTCGACGATCGCATGGGCGATGCGGCGCTGATTTCCGCCGTCTGGGCGTTGGGGCCAAACGTTAAGAATCGGGATATTACCTTTGTGTGGTCTAGCGGCGAAGAGTTGGGGCTGGTGGGCGCGGCCGCCGCAGCCAAACGCCTGGCGGCGGAAGGCCACACGCCCGATTTTGTTTTTGCCATCGACACTTTCGTCAGTGCGGACTCACCGCTCGAATCCAAACGGTTC
>JBOGKI010000004.1:0-26396 GCA_050745605.1 Terriglobia bacterium
GCCAAGTCCTGATTGATCGCATGTCCTTCACTCCGACGTTCGATTTCGGGACGTTCATCAATCAGTTTAACGAAGAGACGGAGACGCCACCCAACCAAGGTCTAACCCAAAACATGAAGCTGAATGTGGCAATTCAGTCCACCGAAGAATTGGGCCTAGTTAGCAGCACCTTGAGTCTGCAAGCATCGGCAAACTTAAAGGTTCGCGGGACGGTGGCGGAGCCCATCATTTTGGGGCGTGCCACAGTTAGCGGCGGTGAGGTCTCCTTCCTGCACCGGACTTATCAGATCCAGAGCGGTTCCATCAATTTTGTGAATCCGGTCCGAACCGAGCCTGTGGTCAATGTGCTGGTCACGACGGTTGTGAACCAATACAACCTCAGCCTGAACTTTGCAGGGCCCATCGACCATTTAAGGACGACGTATACCTCCGACCCACCATTGCCGCCGGTAGACGTTATCAACCTGCTGGTGAGAGGCGAGACGACGGAGGAAGCCTCAGCTCAGCCCAGCGCTCCGGGCGTACTGGGAGCCGAGTCTGTCCTGGCCGAAGGCTTGGCGGGCCAAGTCAGCGGCCAGATTACCAAATTCACGGGTATCTCCTCTCTCACGATTGATCCTCTTATCGGCGGCAATCAGCAGAATCCCGGGGCTCGCCTCGCTATTCAGAAGCACGTCACCAAGAACCTGTCTTTTACCTTTTCGACTGATGTAACGACCACCCAGGGCCAAATCATTCAGGTGCAGTATCAATTGAGTCCGCGATGGTCAGTGAGCGTTGTCCGCGATCAATACGGGGCAGTTGGTGTAGACGTCAGGATGCACAAGTCTTTTTGAAAAACAGTTAGGAACGACCAGTCGCGGCCGAGGCATTTCCGCCGGTGTGAAAAATTCTCCAGTCCCAGACGGTGACCGGACCTGCTTGATGGTGGGCCACAGGGAGGACGCCCTCGAAATTCCAACACTCCAATGGATGGTCTTCAGTTTCCGGAGTTTATCAGTTCGGCTAAGAGATGGGCCGTTGGCGCCGCGCAGGACTTGTGAGCGCCATCGGTCGCTTGATCAGAAGCGCGCGAGAATCTGCTCTATTCATGAATAAGACTTGCGAAGCGATCGTCATAGGATCGGGTCCCAACGGGCTGGCGGCCGCCATAACGCTAGCCAGGGCAGGCCGCTGCGTGGGAGTTTACGAGGCTGAAGCGAACGCCGGTGGAGGCGCGCGCTCGGCGGAGCTCACGTTGCCGGGATTTGTTCATGATATCTGCTCAGCGATACATCCTATGGCGCTTGCCTCCCCCTTTTTTCGCACCTTGCCACTTGCTGCGCACGGCCTGGAATGGATTCAACCACCGATTCCGCTCGCTCATCCCCTGGATGATGGCTCAGCCGTCCGGATGGATCGATCGATCGAGGCGACGAGCGCATGGCTGGGCTCGGACGGCGCCGCGTACGAGCGATTGATGACCAAACTGGCATCGGATTGGGATGACCTCGCACCGATGCTGCTCGGTCCTTTGCGATTCCCGCGCCATCCCGTGGCCCTGGCTCGCTTCGGAAGCTGGGCGCTGCGCCCCGCGTCGCACCTCGCAAAAAAGCTGTTCAAGGGCGAACAAGCCCGAGCTCTCTTTGCGGGGCTGGCGGCCCATTCTACGTTGCCGCTCGAGCGGCGGCCGAGCGCTGCCTTTGGGCTTGTTCTTGGCATCACAGCGCACACCGTTGGCTGGCCGCTGCCGCGCGGCGGCGCCCAGCGGATTGCGGACTCCCTCGCCTCATATCTCCGTTCGCTCGGTGGAGAAGTTGTGACAAGCACCAAGATCAGCTCTCTCGATGAATTGCCGTCTGCGAGAGCTATTCTTTGCGATGTAACGCCGCGCCAGCTACTCACCATCGCGGGTGGCCGGCTCTCGCCGGCCTACCGGCGAAAGCTGAGCCGGTACCGTTATGGTCCCGGCGCCTATAAAATCGATTGGGCCCTGGATGGGCCGATTCCCTGGAGCGCTACAGAATGCTCCCGAGCCGGAACGGTGCACCTGGGCGGAACCCTGGAAGAAATCGCTGCTGCGGAGCGGGCAGTATGGCAAGGGAAACACTCTGAGAGGCCGTTTGTGCTGGTGGCGCAGCCGAGTCTATTTGATTCGACGCGAGCTCCGGCGGGAAAGCACACCGCGTGGGCCTATTGCCACGTACCCAACGGCTCTGACTTTGACATGACAGATAGAATTGAGCAACAGATCGAGCGTTTCGCGCCGGGTTTCAGGCAGCGCATCCTGGCGCGCCACGTCATGTCGCCTTCCGCGCTTGAGCGTCACAATGCTAACCTGGTAGGAGGTGACATTAACGGCGGCGTTCAAGATCTCCGGCAGCTTTTCCTGCGACCCACGCTGCGGCTTTATTCCACCTCCGCACAGGGTCTTTACATTTGCTCTTCGTCAACGCCGCCCGGTGGAGGGGTGCACGGAATGTGCGGGTATTTCGCCGCCTGCAAGGCCCTCCGTGATGCTGGCAGCGGCGCTCCTAGAGCGCCGCTACAGCAAACTGCGCTACGACGAGCGTCCGAATGCCCTTGACACGCAGACGCGGTAGAATGATAATTCTAACGAACGTTCGATTGACGACAGAAGTGAACTTGACCAGAAGCGGCAAACTCCGTCCGAAGAGCATGACCAACCACAATACCCCGCATTACGACCGGAAGCTCGAAGCCATTCTGCGCCAATCGGCAGCCGTGTTTTGCGCGCGCGGCTATCACCAAGCTTCCATGCGGGATATCTCCCGGGCCACGGACGTGAGCCTGGCGGGACTTTATTATTATTTTTCCGGCAAAGAACACCTTCTCTTTCTCATTCAGCGCCACACTTTCGAGACGATCCTTGCCTCATCACGAGCGGCGCTCGACGACGGCCGTGACCCGGAAAGCCGCTTGCGCACTTTCGTCCAAATGCACGTACGATATTTTCTGGCGCATCCGAACGAAATGAAGGTGATTAACCATGAGGCGGAATCGCTGGCGGACGAGCGGCGGCGCACGGTCAGCGCGCTTAAGAAGGCCTACTACCGGCTCTGTTTTGAGCAGGTCGAGGCGCTGCGGCAGGCTCGCAAGTTGGTTGGCTTCAATACCCGCATCGCTGTGCTTTCACTGTTTGGGATGATGAACTGGATTTACACCTGGTATAACCCAAAGGTGGACCCGGACGGAGGAGTGATTGCGAGCCAGATGATCGATCTGTTCTTGACAGGAATGACCGGATTCCGCGCCGGGCGGAAAGCGGACCGGAAAGCGTTCTGGCCGCCGGTTCTGGCCGGGGTCGCCGTCAATGGGCTGAGAGCTCCTGCCAATGGTTCCGCGCGTCTGGCCGCGGCCGCCCGAGTCCGGCACTGAGAGGCAGCGTGACGACTCGGCTGTAGCGGCGCTCTGTGAGCGTCGAAGAACCGGCGGTCTATTACCGCCGAAGTTCCTGAGAAATCAAGACCGGCGGTGCCCGCTTTGCAGCGGGGTAGGCGCCGACCACCGCTACAGCCTGGGTCTTGCGGTGTTTCTCAGTAAATCACGAGGAGGAAAGATTATGGCAACTATCGCAAGCATTTCCACTGAGGCCGCCCTCATCAATTACAACGTTGAGAGCGGCATCGCCTGGATCGAGATGAACGATCCCCCGGCCAACACCTATACGTACGAAATGATGCAGCAACTGGACGCTGCCATCTTGCGCGCTCGTATGGATGAGAACGCTCACGTCATCATGCTGCGGGGCGCGGGAGAAAAATTCTTCTCCGCCGGCGCCAATATCAAGATGCTGGCGAGTGTCACTCCCGAGTTCAAATACTATTTCTGCCTTCACGCCAATGAAACTTTGAATCGCCTCGAGCAAACTCCCAAACTGGTCATCGCCGCGCTCAACGGCCACACGGTCGGCGGTGGATTGGAGATCGCCCTGGCCGCGGACATCCGCCTGGCGCGACGGGATGCAGGAAAGATCGGCCTGCCGGAAGTGGCCTTGGGAGTCCTTCCCGGCACCGGAGGCACTCAACGCCTTGCACGGCTGATCGGAAAATCGCGCGCCATCGAGCTGATGGCCACTGGCCGTACCATGTCCTTTGAAGAGGCGGAGGAAATCGGACTGGTGAATCAGATTTTTGACCGCGACAGCTTTTTCGAAGACGTCGTCGCTTACACCCAACAGTTCCTTCCGCCGCAAAAGGCTTCGCGCGCTGTGGGAGCCATCAAACGGTCCGTCTGCTCCGGCATTGAGATGTCTTTCAACGAGGGGCTGGCTCTGGAGCGCGAGTTGCAGCAGCATCTCTTCAAGAGCGAGGACGCCAAGGAAGGCCTTGCAGCTTATGTGGAAAAGCGAACGCCGCAATTCCGCGCGAAATAGTTGCCGGGCGAGGGCTTGGAAAAGCCGAGACGGGAAAGCCGCCCGGCGATTCGCTCGTTTGGATTTTTCGCGTTCGAGCTTAGACAATCAAAGCGCACACGTTGACCATGAAAATCGCGATCTCAGTTTCTGACAAAGAAAACGCCAAAGGCAGTGAATCTCCCTACTTCAAGGCTCTGGTCGCGGCGGGCGCGCATGCCGAGGAGCTGGAACTGGTGACGGCGTCCACGGCCAGCCTTCGAGCCGCCAACCTTGACGGGATTCTCTTCGCAGGTGGTGAGGACGTTGATCCTCAACTTTACGGCGAGCAGAAAAAATACGATACCGTCCAAGTTAACCGCGAGCGCGATGAGTTTGAATTCAGGCTGCTCGGCCAGGCGCTGGACCGGCGGCTGCCGGTTTTGGGCATTTGCCGCGGCACGCAGATGATTAACGTCAGGTTCGGCGGCACGCTCTATCAAGATTTGAAGAACGACAAGAACGTCGACATTGAGCATAAGCAAGCGGGGAATCGAAGTGACACGACCCACCAAGTGACGGTGACGGATCCTGAGTCGCAACTGCGCGCGGCGGTCAAGGGGAGCTGCCGGGTGAATAGCCTGCATCATCAGGCGATCCGCCGCCTGGGCCGCGGGCTGAAGGTGATTGCCCATTCTGAAGATGGGCTGGCGGAAGCCGTGGAGGCCGCCGGCGATTATCCTTTTCTTCTCGCCGTGCAATGGCACCCCGAAGAAATCGCGGATCATCCTGAACAACGGAAGATCTTTGAGTTGTTTCTAAACAAGTGTAGGGAGTTCGCCGAGCAGCGGTCTTCGCAGGCTCACGCTTAGTGCCGGCCGCCGCGCTCAAGAGGGTTCTTCCTGCCGGCTGATACCCGCCCTGGGAGAGACGGAAGTTTTCAGAAACCCTCCGCCTCAGAAGGAGGATGGAAATGCTTCGAGTTTCTAATTTCGGTGACTGGATTGACTATTTTTACGGCTGGCAGAAGGACATTGGCCTGGATTCGCCGGAGTTCAGGCAGTACAAGTTTGAGGCCAAGTATGGAGAGCTGCCCAACAACGAGATTGAGTTTGGAGACTATCGCGGCAATTTGCGCTGGACGACGGTGATGCACATCCCGGAGCAGCGCATCCGGGATGCGGCTCTGAATCTGATCGTTTACCAAGGCGATACGGAGTTTGCCTCGGTGGAGCAGCAACGACGGCTCTTTGAAACCTCCCCCAGCCGGTACGATTACCTCAGCCTGGTGCGGGTGATGACGGAGGAGATGCGCCACGGATGGCAGATGAGCCATATCCTCGTCACGCAGTTTGGCCGCTCCGGACGAATCGAAGCGCAAAAATTGCTGGAGCGCCGCGCCTTTGTGGATAACCGCCTGCTGGGCGCCTTCAACGAGACCGTGGAGAACTGGCTGGACTTCTACACCTACACCCAGTTCGTGGATCGCGACGGCAAGTTCCAGTTGACCATGCTCTCCTATTCGGGATTCCAACCCCTCGCCCAGAGCATGCTGCCCATGCTCAAGGAAGAATCCTACCACCTGGGAACCGGAAATAACGGATTGAAGCGCATCATCCAAGCCGGCCGCGTTCCCATCCCCATCATGCAGCGGTACTTCAACAAGTGGCTTCCGACGTCGTTTGACCTGTTCGGCACGGATCATTCTTCCTCGGCGCAATGGGCTTACGTGTGGGGGCTGAAGGGCCGTTACAACGAGCGCGATGTAGGGAATGAAGTGGACAAGGAACGCCTGAACGATGCGGCGCGGCAGCTCTATCGCGATGAAGTGGTGAAGTTAACGGACATCCTGAACCGTGCCATCCCGGAAGACCAGCCGAAACTGGTGGTGCCCGATCTGAGGTTCAATCGCAAGATCGGCCAGTATAAGGACAAGCGCTACACCGTGGACGGAAGAGAACTGACGGCCGAGGAATTTGCGAAGTATCTTCCCACCGTCCTTCCTTCGGATGAGGATAAGGAAACCCTGAAGTCAATCTGCAAGGAAAAGGATTGGGTGGCGCCCAAGAAGGCCGAGGAATTCGCCTGAGTGACATTTTTGCGGTCGTTGTGACCGGACGGATGCCGCAGAGCGTTAGCAACGGTTTTCAAGTCCGGGAAGAGAGCCCGACACGATGGAACCTTCACCGGCACGATCGCGGTCCGTTTCTCTCGAACAGGAGAATCGCGTTGCCCGGCTCACCATTCAACGGCCGCCGCTCAATATCCTCGACATCCCGGCGATCCGTGAGTTGAGGGAGCGGATCGGGGGTCTATGGGGTGACAGGGCGGAATACACCGCGGTTCGTCTGGTGGAGATTCGAGGCTCCGGCGAAAAGGCTTTTTCCGCAGGGGTCGAAATCCACGACCACTTTCCGGAACGCGCGCCGGAGATGCTCAATGAGTTCCACGCCCTGATCCGCTCTGTCCTCCGGGCGCCTTGTCCGACCGCGGCGATCGTCCGCGGCCATTGCCTGGGAGGTGGCATGGAGCTGGCCTTGGCCTGCGATTTCGTCCTTGCCGCGGAGGATGCAAGCTTCGGCCAGCCGGAAATTCGGGTGGGCGCTTTTCCTCCCGTCGCTTCAGTGTTGCTCCCCCGGCTCATCCCGGAAAAGAAAGCGGTGGAGATGATTTTGACGGGCGAAGGTATTGGCGCGCACGAAGCGGCACGGCTGGGTCTGGTGAACGTGGTGGCGAGGGTGGACGATTTCGATGCCGAAGTTACGAAATTCGAGGAGAAGCTGCTGGCTCGAAGCCCGGCCGTGATGGCGCTGGCCGTGCGCGCAGTGCGCCTGCGCCGGCTCGAAGGGTTTGAGGCGGCTTTGCGTGAGACCGAGCGCATCTATCTCCAGGAATTGTTGCCAACCCAAGATGCCACCGAAGGTCTTCGGGCATTTGTGGAAAAGCGTGCCCCGCAATGGGAGAAGTGAATTCAGGCTAATGGCGCCTTCCGCCGGCGTGGATATTCCCTGGTCGCCGCGTCTTGACCCATAACTTTGCGTGAGGGGTCAACATGGAGGAAATGTGGTGAAGGAAAAGGTTCACCTGGAAGTGAACGGCAGGCAACACCGGCTTGAAATCGAGCCCAACCGCCTATTGCTGGATGTGCTGCGCCAAGACCTGGACATGACCGGCTCCAAGCGCGGCTGCGACGATTCCAGTTGCGGCGCCTGCACGGTGTTGATTGATGGCGAGCCGCAAATGTCCTGCCTGATGCTGGCGGTTTCTTATCAGGATTGCCGGATCACCACCATCGAAGGCCTTGCCCGCAATGGCGAGCTCGAATCTTTACAGCAGGGTTTTGTGGTGGAGGGTGGGGCGCAGTGCGGTTACTGCACTCCGGGCATGATCCTTACCGCAAAAAGTCTGCTCGATCATAACCCGGAACCCACTGAAGAGGAAATTCGCGAGGCGATTTCCGGGAATCTTTGCCGCTGTACCGGCTACACGCAGATCATGACCTCCATCCTCCGGGCCATCACATTGCTGAAGGAACGGCAATTCGAGGAGGCACGGCTGTCATGAGCGCGAACACAGGGCAAGCTTCGCCCGTCGGGGCTCGTGTTCCAATGCTCGACGCGCCGGAGAAGGTCACGGGCGCCGGAAAGTATACGGACGATCTTATGCTCCCCGGAATGCTGGTGGGGAAAATCCTGCACAGCCCCCACGCCCATGCCCGCATTCTCTCCATTGACACGTCCGCGGCGGAGCGATTGCCCGGCGTGTTTGCCGTCGCCACGGGCCGCGAAACGCCGGTGAAATACGGCATTCTGCCCATCGGCCATGATGAGACCATCTTCGCCACCGATAAGGTTCGTTACATTGGAGACAACGTTGCGGCGGTGGCTGCGGTTTCCGAAGAAGTGGCCGAGCAGGCCCTGAAGCTGATCCACGTTGAATACGAAAAGCTGCCCGCCTGGTTCGATCCCGAAGAATCCATGCGAGCCGAGTCTGACTGGATTCATGCGGACCGCCCGAATAATATCGAGAAGGAGTATCACCACCACTTCGGGGACGTCGACAAGGGATTTGAGGAAGCAGATTACATTCGCGAGGACCACTTCGAGTGTGCCGAAGTGACTCATGCCGCGCTGGAGCCGCATGCAACGCTTGCCAAAGTCGATGCCAATGGCAACATCACCGTCTGGTCCTCAACCCAAGTGCCCTACTACCTGATGAAGACGCTGGCGGCAACGCTCAACGTGCCGGAATCCCAGGTGCGCGTCGTCAAGCCGCTGGTGGGCGGGGGATTCGGCGGAAAGAGCGAGATCATCCCGCTCGAACTCGCCGCCGCAGTGCTCGCGCGCCAAGCGCAACGCCCGGTGAAGATCACTTACACGCGGGAAGAGGTGTTTTACGCGCATCGCGGACGGCCCCGGCAGATCATGGATCTCAAAACCGGCGTCAAGCGCGACGGCGCGATCACCGCGCTACAGGCGCGCATCATTCAGGACGGCGGCGCTTATTGCAGCTATGGCGTGGTGACGATCCTTTATTCGGGCCAACTCTTGAACGCGCTTTACGACATCCCCAACGTGCGTTTTGACGGTTACCGCGTGCTGACCAACAAGCCTGCCTGCGGCGCCATGCGTGGACACGGCACTGTGAATTCGCGCTTCGCCTTCGAAAGCCAGCTCAACATGATTGCCGCCGTGCTGGGAATTGATCCGGCTGAGATCCGCCGCCGCAATTTCCTCAAGCCGCCGTGCATGACTGTAAATGGATTGCGCGTGCTCAGTTATGGCTATCCCGAGTGCATCGAAAAGGTCGTAGAAGCTTCCGGCTGGAAGCACAAGCATGGCAAGCTGCCGTTCGGCAAAGGCATCGGCATTGCGGGCAGCCACTACGTCAGCGGCGCCGCCAATTCCATCATCCGCTCGGATATACCCCACACCACCATTGATCTTTCGATTGATGCGCATGGGATCGTGACTGTGTTCACGGGCGCTTCGGAAATCGGCCAGGGTTCGGACACGGTTCAGGCGCAGATGGTGGCCGCCGAGTTGGGCGTGGACCTTTCCCGCGTCCATGTGGTCGCGGCGGATACGGCGATCACGCCGGTTGATCTCGGCAGCTATTCCAGCCGCGTCACCTTCATGGCCGGTAACGCGGCGATTGCCGCCGCGCGCGATGCGAAGACCCAAATTCTTGCCGCCGCCGCCCAGCGCTTCAAAGCCCAACCCGGTGAACTCGGCATCGAAGCAAACCGGGTTTTCTTCCGCGACGACCCCAGGATTTCCATGCCCTTCGAGGACGCCGTGCGTTTGGCAACGGACGGGAACGGCAAGGTGATGGCGACCGGTTCCTACCGGCCGCCGCAAGAGGCGCAGGGAGGCAAGTACAAGGGCGCGGGAGTGGGTCCTTCTCCTGCTTACAGCTACAGCGCCCAGACCGTGGAAGTGACGGTTGACGCAGAGACCGGCCAGGTGACGGTGGACCGCATCATTGCCGCTCATGACTGCGGCAAGGCCATCAACCCCATCTGCGTGGAGGGCCAGGTCGAAGGCTCCGTCTGGATGGGATTGGGACAAGCGGTGCAGGAGGAAATGGTCTGGGAGAATGGCCGGCTGATGAACCCAGGGCTGCTGGAATATCGCAGCGCCTCGATCCTGGAGTCGCCGCCCATCGAGCCGATTCTGGTTGAGAGCAACGATCCCGAAGGTCCCTTCGGCGCCAAGGAGGCGGGCGAAGGATCACTGGCTGCGACGCTTCCCGCGCTCACTCAGGCGATTTACGATGCGGTAGGCGTCTGGATCACGACGTTGCCGGTCACGCCCGAAAAGATCCTGAAAGCGTTGGCTGAAAAGAACGGAGACGCAGCGGCTGCGACATTGTTCGCGCGGCCGGTGGCGTGGCATGAATAGGACCTATGAGCTTACCCGTCTTTGAAGTCATTCGGCCTCAGAGCCTCGACTCGGGTCTTGAAGCGATTCGCCGCTTCGGCCGCGAAATCCAGATGGTGGCGGGCGGAACGGATCTGATCCCTAGCATGAAGCAAGGTCTGTTCTCGCCGCGCGCGCTTCTCGACCTCAAAGCGATTCAAGGTCTCGATTTCATCCAGCAGGAAGCCGACGGCGGATTGACGATCGGCGCGCTCGCCCGCGTTTCCAGACTCGCCGAATCGCGATTGATTGCGGAGCAATACGCCGTCCTCCACCACGCCGCGAAGACGGTGGCCAGTCCGTTACTCCGCAACATGGGCACGCTCGGTGGTAATCTCTGCCTGGATACGCGCTGCCTCTATTACAACCAGTCCGGTTTCTGGCGGGAGTCGCTCGGTTATTGCCTGAAGAAAGACGGCTCCGTTTGCCACGTAGCGCCGGCGGGCCATTTTTGTTGGGCGGCGTTCTCCGGAGATCTTGGACCCGCGCTCCTGACGCTCGACGCTACGATTCGTTTGGTCTCGCCTTCGGGTGAGCGCACGATTCCGATTTCTGAGTTTTACGTGAATGACGGCATAGCGCGCACGGTGCGGCGTCCGGATGAAATCCTGATCTCGGTCCACATTCCCGCGTCGAGCGCCGGTCTGAAGGGTGTTTACAAGAAGCTTCGCATCCGCCAATCGATCGATTATCCGCTGGCCGGAGTCGCCGCCGTGATGAAGCGGGATGCGGTTGGCACTTGCGTCACCGCGCGCATCGCGCTGACCGCGGTGAATCCTTCGCCGCAAATCGTCAAAGCCGCCGAGCGGCTGGAAGGCAAACCGTTCGATCCCGCGTTGATTGAAGAAGTGGCTTACGAAGCCATTCGCACCGCCAAACCGCTGCGGACTTCAGCCTCTACCATGCAGTACCGGCGCCACATGGTTCAGGTGTTTGTGCGGCGCGCCTTGCGGGAGCTGTGGACGAGCAATGGCCGCACCGCCGCCTCTTCCTGATCCGCGAGCTTTCGGCCAGCTTGCAGGGGTCTCGCTATGCGGTTCACGCCGATGACGCCAGAGCTCTCCTTCGCTCGATGATCACAAGGCATGATGTCCCGCAACCGGTATTGAAGTCAGCCAGAAAGGAAGCTTCCTATGGGCCACGAGTCGCAGAGTGCGAAGGATCAGAAGACGGCTATAGCCCCAATGCTCTCGGTTCGAAATGGGGTGAGGGCGATCGAGTTCTACAAAGCCGCGTTTGGGGCTGGCGAATTGTTCCGCGTCGACGACCAGAGTGGAGCGGTGGTCGCCCGGCTGTCCGTGGGGGAAGCCGAATTTTGGCTCGCTGACGAGTCTCCGGAACACGGGAATTTCAGCCCCGAGTCTCTTGGCGGTGGGTCGGTGCGGATGGTGATGATCGTGAAAGATCCGGACGCCGCTTTCGAACGCGCCATCGCAGCAGGAGCCACCGTCGTTTGGCCCGTCAGCGACCAGCCCTATGGTTGGCGCGTCGGACGAATCGTCGATCCGTTCGGACACCATTGGGAAATCGGCAAGCCTTTGAGCGACGGCTCTTGAGCTTCGGTGCGAAGCCGTGAGTCGCTCCGTACGTTGGGGCTCTTCATAGTCCAGCAACACGCAGGTAACCTTACCCGCTCTAGCGTTCCGGCTCGAATCCTCGCCGTGAGCGGGCAGCCTGCGGCCAAAGCGCATTGCCGCGACCGGCCCATCGATTCCTGATCCAACATGCACACACAGGTTTTCTTCGCGAAGGGCGACATTACGGACCTGGCTGTCGACGCTATCGTCAACGCCGCGAACACGGACCTCATCCTCGGTGCCGGCGTGGCGGGCGCCATCCGGCGCAAGGGAGGTCCGCGCATTCAGGAGGAGTGTGACCGGCTGGCCCCGGTGCCGCTGGGCGGCACCGCGGTGACCACGGGTGGCAACCTCAAGGCGCTTTACGTGATTCACGCCGCCAGTATGAGCTTGGGGAGATTGACCAATGCCGACTCGCTGCGCGCCGCCACTCGCAACACGCTTGAGCGCGCCGAAGAGAAGACCTTCAAGACGATCGCTTTCCCGGCAGTGGGAACCGGAATCGCCGGGTTCCCATTGGACGAGTGCGCACGCATCATGATCGCGGAAGTTCTGGAGCATTTGAAATCCCACACCAGTCTGGAGAAGGTCTACTTCTGCCTGTTCGATGATGCGGCGCTTGAAGTATTCCGGAGAGTTTACCAGGAACTGACTTCCTCGCCCAGCGGGTAGAGCCGCCCTGGGCCGCAGCCAAACTCGCTGTTATGCCGAGCGCTGTCGTTCCCGCGCAAGCGGGAATCCAATATATAGTGCACGGGCGGCGCTGGATTCCCGCTTTCGCGGGAATGACCGTATCCTTAACACCCGGGCGTCCGGAACATGTTCACTGAAATAATGGGACTGCGCGGCCAGCAGAGTCCGCAGCACCCGTGAGGGCCTGCGCCCGAAGTGCGCCGCCAATAATGTCTTTCAACTCGCTCGCATCTTTGAACCCTTCCAGGCGCTGACCATTAACGAAAAAGGTTGGGGTGGCGGTCACGTGGTTGTAGGTGGCCTCGTTCATATCTCGCAGGACGACCCCAAGCGACATCTCGTCGTCAAGGCATTGCTTGTACTCCGCCATGTCGAGCCCGTCTACCGAGTTTGCGAGCTCGAGCAGAGTGGCCTTTGCTGAACCCGGCTGGATCGATGACTGTCTAGCGAAGATCAGGTCGTGGAGCTTCCAGAACGCTTTCCGGCTCTGGAAGTTGGCGCAAGCGGCGGCTTCAGCGGCGGTGCGAGCCCAGGGGTGGCCCGCGAGCGGGAAATTCTTAAAGATCAACCGCACGTTTCC
This sequence comes from Terriglobia bacterium, assembly GCA_050745605.1. Classification (GTDB taxonomy): domain Bacteria; phylum Acidobacteriota; class Terriglobia; order UBA7540; family UBA7540; genus CALCEB01. Next base: position 13,105 of record JBOGKI010000004.1, read on the forward strand.
GGCCGGACTCGGCACTATCTCACTCCGTAGAATGGACGCCGCTCGCTTGCAGAACGGACACTCGAAATCTCCAAACTCGACAATGATCACCGGGGCCGTCGCCGGACCGATGCTGGGAGAGTTGTCCCCGGTCAGCCCCCCCATCAGCTTCTGATTCCTCTCCCTATCGGCCTCCTCAGGGTCAACATGCGTATCGAGGAGGTCGGTACTCAGGAAGCGAAGATCGGGCGCGAGGTACAAGGTCACCTCAAACGGCCGGAGCGGGCCGCGAGCGGCGAACGTAAGTCGCCTATAGCATGTCCCCTCCACCAAAGCTTCGCTGTCGAGCCGCAGGCTGACTGGCTTTGGGATTTCGTACTTGTTTCGGACGTAGCTGAGAAGGGTGGCCCTCTCCGCATCCGTGAGTCCAGAACAGTTGTTTCCTGTTGCCCGCCCGGCAACCAGACCGAGCCAAAGCGCGGCCACGCCAGCCATCAAGTACGCGCCGCTAAAGAGAGGCCTACGGTACGCCATAACGTGTACACCTGACAGGACGCCGACAAACACGCCCTGTGCTGTGTCGCCCCGCTCCATGAGCGCCAAAGGCCTGGATGCACCAAGCACGCCGGTCGCGCGCCGGGCCCACAGCGGACGCTTTCATCAACGGCTAATGCCTGCTGGTTGGCATCACTGTCAGCCATACGTCGTAGCAGGCATCTCCGCTGCCTCCCGCCCTTCGAACGACGCCGGCCCTGTAACGATACTGGTTGCCGTAGCGGTCCTGGGAGCGATTCGCGGCATAGTGAAGGTCGATCTTGAAAATTCCAGCTTCCCTCAAGGTGTAAAGCTCATCGGGCTGGCTGATGCCGTCATGGTTACGATCGATCCAAAGACGCAGGTGGTCGTAGACCGAATCACCGGGATCGATGAATCCGTTGCCGTTTCCGCCGTTCTCGGGGCGGTCGAACACGGCGAGCGCCTTGAAGCCGTTGGGGTGCGGATCGGGCGGTTGCGGCGTGAGGTTACCGAACATTTCCTGGGCGCTGTCAATCACACCGTTGCCGTTCCGGTCGAGCACCAGCCAGGCGCCTTCGCTGCCGCGCTCCGTCCAGCTTGTCTGGGCGAACTGCTTCTTCCCGGTAAGGTCGAATCGGACCCCGTCGTTGGGGTCGGTAAGCCGGATGCCTCTGCCTGCCAGGTCGAAAATTACGGGGCTGAAGTTGCAGACCCACTGGCCGGGACCGTTGCATTGCGCGACTGAACCAGACGGGCAATCGGGCGCGTCGCCAGCACAGTATGTGCCCGTGGGACACACCCACGTGTTGCCGTAGCATGTAGCATCGCAGTTGTCTCCGCAATCGTCCGGCCCGCAAAACGGTTCTGAACCCTGGCAACCGGTAGCCGGAGGCGGACAGACGTTGGTGCAGGTCCAAACTCCCCCCTCGCACATCTGGTTAAATCCGCAAGCGCCGCAGCTCGCTGGGCTGCCCGTGCAACTGGTATTGCCTCCGCCACCGCCCTGCGGCGCGCCGTAGTGGTCGGCAGAGCTTGCCGCCGTGTTATCGCAGGTCGTTGGTCCGGGCAGGCCGTAGGTAGTGTCGTTGAGGCTGCCCACGTCGGACGTCATCACCGTCGTCTTAGCAGCACAGGTGGTGCAGTCGCACAGTCCGAAGGTGTGCCCTGCCTCGTGGGCCATCGCCTCAGTAATCGCCAGTTGGACAGTGACACCCGGATTGATGATCGTCATTGCCGAAGTTAGAGTGTAGCTTCCTGGCGTTTCCGGCGTTGTTGCCTGGCCGTTGATGTTGCCTTGATTGACCTGCCACGTATTCAGTCCAGAAACGGGGTTAGATTGCTGAATGATCTTAAATGTCACTCCGGAGTTGTTTCCCGTGCCCCCGCCGGCACAAGTGGACCCGTTGCAAGACTGCCAGTCGGCAAGGGCTGTCTGGATCCCATATGCGAGGGAACTCGTACTATTGGTACTCCCGAAGATCGGGCTTATATTGACCGTGACTGTCGCGCCCTTCGCCCACGCCCAGTGACTTCCGCCAAACTTGCCGCCGTCGACGGTACAGCTCGTCGGAGGGTATGCGCAAGGGTCGCCGCCGCCACCACCACCACCGCCCCCGCCTCCGCCGCAAAGCGGCCCCCCCGGGCCGCATTGCTGACCAAAGATGCCCACGTTGGACGAGCCGCCAGAGCCAGCCTTTCTGACTGCCTCTCTAACCGCATCCAGGAAAGATGCCTCATCCATGCCGGCAAAGGGATTCTTTCCCTTCTCTTGGAGCGCCACGTCCTGTGGCCACATCGGCACGGCTTTGCCTTCCTTAAGCTCCCAAGTCTTGACGTTCTTGTACACCTTCGCCTTGCTTAGGTAGGACAGGAAGAACACATACCGAGCGCCTACGCACGGAGCAGGCCCAATCCCGCCCACCATGAGGCTCAGAACCCTGCCGCCCGGCAACCGGACAGCCCCCCCGATACGATCCACAGGCAGAGTCTCGCCATCCCCGATCGCTGACGCCTGGTTGTTCTTGACCACCTCCTCGACCACGACATTGAACTCCCTGTAGACCGCCGATCCGTCGTCAGAGAGATACGCCTGGGCAGATCCGATACTCCCTACCACCACGGCATCGCTGGTGGCGACGGGAAGCGGCGGTCTCGCCAGGGGGCGCAGCCACACAACGCTTGCGCGACTCCCCGGGGCTGAACTTGCCAAAGGCGGCCCTCCGTCATCGAACAGCGCGCCTCTGGATTGCCTGAGAGCAAGCTGGGCTGGGTCGGAGGGTGCGGCGACGAAATCGTAGACGGGCGATCCGCAGTCTGTCGCTCGAAGCGGCTGAGCGGGAGGCGGATTGGTCTGCCCGTAGGCTGGGCACACGCCAAGGAACACGGCAGCGCAGACCACAAACCGGAAAGACATCCGTTTCGTTTGCATTTGGCCCCCTTTCCTGTATAAGCTTGAACTAACCATACGCCAAGATGTTGTCAGTGTCAAGCGACGGTACGGGCTTTTGAAGAACGCGAGGAAGCGGCGGCTCGTGTGTAATCAGAAGGAAAGGATTCGCAGGTAGAATTTGCGGACGGAACTCGATTCCGCGTCGCGCATTGCGGGCCTGGGCCGCAAGGAAAACCACCACCATGCTGAGTGAGGTCATTTCCGCGTAGGCGGGTATCCACACGCCGGCTATGGGCTCTCGGTTAGATTCCCGCTTCCCGCCTTCGCGGGGACAAGCTTCGCGGAAATGACTGTCTCGCTCACGCAAGGCGGTGCCGCAGCCCTGGGTTCTTGAGCAGTCAAGACTTCCGCTACCGGCCCAGCCCTCGGATGAAATCGATCAACACCTCAGCGCAGACTCTCACGTCCTCCAGGTTTACGTATTCCACAGCCGCGTGCATCCCGCCGCCGCCCGGACCAAAGAGGACGCTCGGAATTCCAGCTTCTTGAAGCAGAGCCGCATCCGTCCAGAAAGGCTGAGTCCCAAACCTCGCGTTGGGCCCGACCGGCTTGCGCGCGCATTCGAGAAGGCGCTGCGCGATGGGCGATTGGCGGGATGTCTCAAGGGCGCTGGCGGAATAACCGATCTTATATTCGCCACGGAAGTGAGGGTCGCGCGCGGTGAGCTGCACCAGGATGGCGACCAGCTCCGCTTCGAGTGTGGTGGCATCTTCGGCCGGCAGGAGCCGCCGCTCGATACTCAGCTTGCAGCTCTCCGCATAGCTCGAGAGTTCCTGGCCGCCCGAAATCAGCGAGGCATGCACCGACCCGCGTCCGAGCAGCGGATGAGCGAGCCGCTGATCAAGTTCAAACTGGAGGGCTTCGAGCTGGTTGAGGACGCGGCCCATGAAGGCAATGGCGTCTCGCCCTTCGTCGGGGCGGCTGCCATGCGCGGCGCGGCCGTGGGTTTCGATTTCAGCCCAGGCGAATCCCTTGTGAGCGGTCGCCACTTCGAGCCCGGTGGGCTCAAGCACAATGGCCATGTCCGCAGAGCAATGCTTCAGCAACTCCCGGGTTCCGCAGCTTTCCATCTCCTCATCGGCGACGGTTGCAATCTGAACTTCGCCCGCGAAACCGCGCTCCTTCCCCAGAGATTCCGCCGCGAGCAAGGCGGCGGCGATGCCACCCTTCATGTCGAGCGCGCCGCGACCATAGAGCCGGCCGTTTTCGACGCGAGGCGAAAATGGTTGTTCCATGCCGCTCGCGCCCACCGTATCCAGATGGCCGTTCAGCATCAGTCGCGGACCGCTTCGCTGCCCTTCGAGCAAGCCGGTTACATTGAAGCGGCCCGCAGCGACCCTTTCCAATCGCACCTTGAGCCCGGCAGACGTCAGGAACGCTGAGACGTACCTCGCCATCCGCTCCTCGCCGCCGCCACCCGGCACCAGCGAGGGATTCACCGATTCAATGCTCACCAGATCGAAGAGAACGCTCCTGACGCGCTCGGCATCAATCATGGTGCACGCTCTCCGCAACGCCGCGCTTAATCATCACGTACACCCCAACGATGACGGCAGCCAGAATCAAGAGACTGATCAAGTCCATCTGATGGTGGAAAGCGATCAGGCGCCTCCGCGTGTTCCCCACCCAATAGCCCACTGATCCGATGGTGATGGACCATACGATGGCGCCGGCCGTGCTGAAGAAGACGAAGCGGCGGAACGGCATCTGCCAAGCGCCGGCGAGCAACCCAAAGACGACTCGCAGTCCATCCACAAAGCGCGAAAAGAAGACTGCGGCGTCCGCGTACTTCAGGAAGAGGGCGCGGACCTTGCCGAACCAACTGACGGAGATCAGCATTTTGCGGTGATGCCTTTCGACGAAGGCTTTTCCACCCCAACGGCCGATGTGGTAGCTTAGGATGCTTCCCAGGATGGAAGCTGCGGCCGCCGCCACGATCGCGGTGGAGAGTCGCATCGCGCCCCGATGGGCGAAGAAGGCGGCCATCAGGAGGGCGGTCTCACCCGGAACCGGCAGGCCGGCGTTCTCCAGAAAGACGAAGGCAATGACGGCCCAGATGCCGTAATGGCGGAAGAAGAGGAGGAGGAAGTTGAGGAGAGCATGAGCCACGTAAATTCGCCCCGACGCCTGAGAGGATGTTGGTGTTCGCGCGGGATCAGCGAGGGCCGCGGCTGGAGGTGAAGGGTGATTGTGATCCTATACTGGACACAGGCCAAAGACCGGATTGCAATTCTCCGGGGTGGCGCATTCATCGTGGAGTGGCACTCATGCGGCATTGTGCCCGCATCCAGCGCTGGAACCGCCGGCCATGACCCACCCGCGCCGGATGGCGGCCCTCACTCCCGGTCGTTCTGATCCAGAAAGGCGCGCAGCTTGCGGCTGCGCGAGGGATGACGCAGTTTACGAAGCGCCTTGGCTTCAATCTGGCGGATGCGCTCGCGCGTCACCGCGAAGCTCTGGCCGACCTCCTCGAGGGTGTGCTCGCTCCCATCATCCAGTCCGAAGCGCATCTTGATCACCTTCTCCTCGCGGGGAGTGAGCGTCTTGAGGACGGCTTCCGTCTGCTCCTTCAGGTTGATGTTGATCACGGCTTCCGCCGGCGAGATCACGCCGCGATCCTCGATGAAATCGCCGAGATGCGAATCCTCTTCCTCACCGATCGGCGTCTCCAGCGAAATCGGCTCCTGGGCAATCTTCATCACTTTGCGCACCTTGATCACGGGGATATCCATGCGCTTGGCGATTTCCTCGGAGGTGGGTTCCCGCCCGTATTCCTGCACCAACTGGCGCGAAGTGCGGATGAGCTTGTTAATCGTCTCAATCATATGCACAGGGATACGGATGGTGCGCGCCTGATCCGCAATGGCGCGAGTAATGGCCTGCCGGATCCACCAGGTGGCATACGTTGAAAACTTATAGCCGCGGCGGTACTCAAACTTATCCACGGCCTTCATTAATCCAATATTACCTTCCTGGATAAGGTCTAGAAACTGCAAGCCGCGATTGGTGTATTTCTTGGCGATGGAGACCACCAAACGGAGGTTAGCTTCGATCAGCTCGCGCTTGGCCGCGTCGGCCTCGCGCTCACCGGTCAGGATGGTCTGAAGCGTGCGCCGCAGTTCGGCGTTGGTCGCTTCGTTCCTCTCCTCAAGCTCATGGACCCGGCTCTTGGCGTGGCGAATCTCTTTCCTGATGTCGGTCGCGGCGCTGCCCCGCGTGCCTTCCAGCCGCTTTTCCAGGCGGTTCAATTCCCGGTCCACGGGGCGCAACTCTTCCACCACCGCGTGCATGCGCTCGATCAGACGCTTGCGGGCGGAGTGGGTGAACTCCAGCGAGCGGATGAGCTTAGAAATCAGAATCACGTGGCGGGCATGCGCCAGGCTGTAGCGGCGGTATTCGTTCGGCCGGCGGGAGCGCGCAATGGAATCCCTCTTGCCTTTGAGCTGCACGGTGCGTTTGCGGAGCCGCTCGATTTCCGCGAGCGCCGCCAGGACATCCCTGAGGTGTTGCGCCGTGGTTTCTTCCGTCACCTCTTCGTCGTTGAAAACGACGATTTCCTTGACGGACTTTTCCCCGGTTGCCAACTCCTTGCGCCGGGCCATCAATTCCTGTACCACCACAGGCGAGCGCGAAAGAGCCTTGAGCACATTCAACTGCCCGCGCTCAATGCGCTTGGCGATGGTGACTTCGCCCTCGCGCGTCAGCAGCGGCACCGTGCCCATCTCGCGCAAGTACATGCGGACGGGATCATTGGTTTTGTCGAGACCGCCCGGGGTGAGGTCCAGGTCTTCGTCACCGAACTCGTCGGGCTTGGCTTCGTCATCCCGATCGATCTCGCTCTTGTCCTCGGTTTTGGGCTTGGGCTGGTCCAGCACTTCAATGCCGGCGTTGTCAAACATGGAAAGAACGTCCTCCAACTCCTCGGCGGAGTGAACGTCTGAAGGCAAAAGGTCATTCACCTCGTCATAAAGCAAATAACCCTTGGCCTTGCCCATCGTAATGAGCTTATTCACCTGATCAAACTTATCGTCAAATGCCATGGCTCGAGCTCCCGAAGCTTGCCGGATCCGAAACACCGATGAGGTTGTTGAAAGTGATCATGGAGGCGTCATCCCGAGAAGCCCAAGTTAAGCGAGGCGTTATTAACGGTTCGGTTCTGGAAAGGGTCGGAGTCTTTTCTTCACCTGGAATCATAGAGGGGATGTATATCTCGGCAAGCCTGGCAAGGCGCACCAAAAATGCGACAAGCGACACCGCAGCGTCGGCCGCGAATGCCGCCTCTTGAATTTTCTTGACCGGCTTTTTCCAGAAACTCTAACTCTTCGGGTCTCCCCCATCCTCTTAGATGTAATACTACAACACATGGTTTAGGCTTTGTTAAAGAATTTTGGGCCGCGCCCCCAGCTTGCTAAATCTCTGGTCGAGAAGGCTCTTTTGCCTCAAGAGGTTGGCAATGCCTGGAAGGTTCGCCTCTTGCTCGGCCTGGCGGATGGCCATTCTCAACTTTTCGCGGTCGCGTTCGACTTTTCTGCGCTCCAAGGCCAAGAGATTATCCTCGGCGTCACTTTTTTCAGGGCTTGCCATTTTGGAGAATTGTGCCTCGGCGATCCACAGCTTTTCATCGGCACTCAACTCCTCCACCCGGCTTAGGTCAAGTTGGCCCGTCCCAGTGACGAGATCGCTGAACCCGGCAAATAGACGTTGCATCGCCAGGCCCTCAATCAACCCGTCGCTCACCAGGCGTGGCACGAATTCTGCCGCCCAACCGGGATTTTGCAAGAAGCATTGCAGAAGGTGCTTCTCTGCAAGGGTTGGCTGAACGGAAGGCACTTCAATCTTGCGCTCCTTTTCCCCCCGCCTATCGCGGGCGAGCCGCCGCAACTCATCGCGAAGAAGCTTATCCTCAATCTGCAGCCGGTGCGCCAGTCGCGCTGCCAGCTCAACGCGTAGCATGGCATTGGGCACGCGGGCAATATACGGCAGGACGCTGTTCGCCGCCGCTACCTTGCCGTGGGGCGATTGGACGTCCGTCTTGCTCGCGGCGCGATCGGTTACGTAATCGATATAACCCGGCGCGCGGTCCAAAAGTTTCTGGTAGGTTGCCGGGCCGCGGTTGCGAATGAAAGAATCAGGATCGAGCCCATCCGGCAATTCCAGCACGCGGACTTCAAAGCCTTCTTCCAGCAGCAGGTTCAGGGATCGCTCCGTGGCGGCAACTCCGGCTGAATCCGGGTCATAGTTCACAACCACCCGGCGCGTATAGCGGCCCAACAGCCGGACCTGGGCTTCCGTCAGGCTGGTGCCGCAGGAAGCCACCGTGTTCTCGACGCCTGCCGCAAACAGGCTGATGGCATCCATATAACCTTCCACCAGAATGGCAAAATCCAGCTTGCGGATGGCGGTTCCGGCGCGGTCCAGGCCGTAGAGCAGGCGGCTTTTGGTGTAAATCGGCGTCTCAGGAGAGTTCAGGTACTTTGGTAAGTCATCACCCAAGGCGCGACCCGCGAAGGCCACGACCTTGCCGCCTTCCTGAGCGATGGGAAAGATCACGCGCCGCCGGAAACGGTCCATCAGCCCCTGGCCGTCCTGACTGGAGGCAAAGAGGCCGCACTTCTCCACCGGTTCTCCCGTGAATCCCGCATCTTTCAGCCGCCGGACCAGGCTCGGGCCGCCGCCCGGCGCATATCCCAGCCGGAACAGGCCGACGGTCTTATCCTCCACTCCGCGATCCGCGAGATAGGCTCTGGCCGCCCGGCCCTCCGCCGTTCCTGCCATCTGCTCGGCGTAGTATTGTGCCGCAATCTCATGGATTTTTAGGAGGATAGCGCGCTCCTGGGCATGGGGGTCAGGCGTGGCCTCGGACCAGCTCGCCTGGACCTTGACTCCCACCTTTTCCGCCACCCGGCGCAGGGCTTCCGGGAAGGAAAGGTTCTCAATCAGCATCACGAACTTGAAGACGTCGCCCCCGGCGCCGCAGCCGAAACAGTGGAAAATCTGCTTGGTGGGGTGAACTGAGAACGAGGGGGTCTTCTCCTGGTGGAAGGGACACAGGCCCACCATGTTGGCGCCCGCTTTGCGCAGTTTCACGTAGTCGCCGATGATCTTGACGATGTCTGCCGCGGCTCGAACTTCCTCAGAGGGCTTCATGCTCAATCTTCAGCTTACAACCCAGGGCCAGCCGGATCGGTGCGCGCTTTGGGGACCGAAGCCTACCGTACATCAATTGCTTCATCGCCAGGCTTCATGTAAGTAATTTGTTTTCTATAACATTCCGCCTTCTAGACCCCACAACAGACGGAATGTTACAGATGATAAAGGAGTTATCTTAATTCAGCACACAGTCACGACATCCCCATAAAACAGCATCAATTTGTTTTCATACACATACAAGCTTCGTTCCTTCAATTCGGGATTTGGCTGGCAGGTGATCGAGCGGTGTTTCCGCGCCAGCCCCGCCGCATCTTACTGAAGCCGATCAAGCCTTTAGCACGAGCATCCCGCCCATATCCAACTTTTTAGCCGATCCTTTATTTTCTGCAACATTCAAGCTTCGTTCCTTCAATTTAAGGTGGATTTACCTCACCCACGAACTACGTTCTCCCAAGCCGCGTAGAACGGAGCCACTACCCCGAATATTCGATGAGGCTCGCACAACGTCTTCTCCCTGCATCCCCCCAAACGTATGCGCCGCGCCCCACTGGCACGAATCAGTTTCCCGGAAGGCCGTCTTTCTGTCCTGGTCGCGGAGGACCAGCCTTTCACGGGCGCAGCAGCCGAAGCCCCACTAGACATGCGCTGGTTCGAGACGCTTGAGGGTGGGCAAGGCCTTGATGGATTCGCCGGACGACTGCTCGGCGAGGCGGATCTCATAGAGGCCCTGCAAATTCAGCCAGAATTCCGCCGTCGTGCCGAAGAAGTGGGCGAGGCGCAGGGCCGTGTCGCCGGTGATGGCCCGCCGTCCGTTCAAGATTTGCGTGATGCGGTTGGCCGGGACATCCAGTTGCCGCGCCAATTCGGTGGCGCTCATGCCCAACTCCTTAAGCTCTTCGGCCAGATGTTCCCCAGGGTGAATCGCAATGGCTGACATGGTGTTTCTCCTAATGGCAATCGACGATCTCCACATTCGAAGGACCGGGCGCGCCTTCCCTCCATTCAAACCAAATCCGCCAGCGGTTGATGACGCGGATGCTGTATTGGCCCCTTCGGTCCGCCCCTTTCAGCGCTTCAAGACGGTTGCCCGGCAGGGCCGCAAGATCTTTGAGTGAGACGGCCGCTTCCAGCCGATCCAGCTTCAGACGCGCGGCACGCTCGATACCAGAGAACGCTTTGACGCGAGGTCCGAACGCGAAGTCCGGGGTTCGCGCGTCCCGGTAGCTGACGACCATAGGGCATTCTAGCAGCGCTTACGCATTACGTCAAGCGTAACAGCCGGCCTGTAGTCTCGCTAGTCGGGCAGCGCAGAGCAAAGTCCGATAGAACGCGACTTCTGTTCAACTTGCCTGGGCCGATGTCTTCACAAGTGGAAAAGCAGGCGCGCCGGTTTCGTCGTGGGGATCGCAGAACCGCTTATAAAGATTGCCAGGCTTTTCGGCCTTCCCCTGCCTGGTAGTTGATCTCGATGTCTTTGATCTCACCGGGGAGGCGCCCATGAACAATCCTCGCTAAGCGATAGCGCCGAGACAGCAACATTCTCTGCAGCCTCAATTATCCGCGCTTCCTCACCGCCGCCGTGCTGCGGGTTGTAAAGCAGCAAGGGTCGAAAACTCGGCCTATTGGGCGAGGCGATGAGTCACTCAGGCGGGACGTTTCTCAAGAATCGTACATCGGGAAGCTGGCGGTAGTTTTGCGCGTAATCAAGCCCATAACCCACGACAAACTCATCCGGGATTTGGAAACCGGTGTAGTCCGCCTGGGCGGGACGGGTGCGGCGCGAGACTTTATCCAGTAGCGCCACCACCTTCACGCTGCGAGGCTTGTGAGCCTGCAGGACACCCATGAGGTAATGCAGAGTCTCCCCGGTATCCAGGATATCCTCCACCAGCAGGACGTCGAGACCCTCGATGCTCAGGTCAAGGTCCTTGGTAATCATCACCTCGCCGGAGTTGTGGGCGGAATCGTGGTAGCTCGAGACCCCCAGGAAATCGATGGTCAACTCTTCCAGGGTCATGGCGCGAGCCAGGTCCGCCAGAAACATCCAAGCCCCCTTCAGAATGCCGACCAGCCGCAAGGGCTGGCCCTGGTAGTCGGACGAAATTTGCGCGCCCAGCTCGCGTACCCGCCGGGCAATGCGCTCTGCGTCAAAAAGAATGTCCAGCTTCGGCTTGGTGGTTGAATCCTCCATCTGATCCCTCGCAGTTGACCGGTTTTCAGTGATTTGATAAGCTTACAGTTGCATTCTTCCTAGAAGGAGTTTCTGTGGCTAGTCACAAGTCGGCGCTGAAGCGTATCAAGCAGACCCACGCCCGGACCGAGGGCAATCGCGCCCACCGGTCCAAGCTGCGCAACCAGATTCGCAGGCTGCGCGCGGCCATTGACGCGAAGGATAAGACCTCTGCGCAATCTCTGCTCGCCTCCACCTTGTCGTTGATCGATCACTCCGTCCATAAGGGTATTCTGCACCGGAACACCGCGGCAAGATATAAGTCAAGGCTGAGCCACCATACTCAGGTCCTGGGCTAGTGATCCGGAAGCTAAGAACTTGATACAAATGAGTCAAGTTTTCAGATGCGGAAGGGCGGGGCTTCAACCCCGCCGGCAGGATCGCCCTCGAATCTCGGGCTTTAGCTCTGAAAGCGCCGCGGAAGACAAACCCCGAAATGCAGGTGGCTTCAGCGGCTAAAGCCGAGTCTGTGAGGCTCGCGCTACGGCGGGGTTAAAACCCCGCCCTTCCGGCGACCGCCCTTCCAGCGATGAGGCCAACTCCGCCCACGGTTCCAAGAGGTCCGCGTGATGGTTCATTCCGGCATTGCGCCTGCGGCCTCGGCAAATGACCCTGGAGCCAGTCCGGCGCCACCTCCCACCATGATCTGCCAGATTAGGGATTCGAGCAGAACCCGGGAATCCTTCCAAGAGGACTTGATGTTCAAGTCCGCAGCCCTGACCAGGCGCAGGGCGCGGAGCAACTCCTGCCGGGAATAAGCCTTCAGCGCGCGCGGGGCAATTTCAAAGGTGGAATAGGGATTGCCGCCGCGATTCCAGGCGGAGCGGCCGTAGGCCGCCGCGGGCACTGACTTGAGCGCCTGGCGGAACAGGTCGCCCGTGCACCAGAGCAGCAGTGTCTCCGGCTCCTTGCTCGAGAGCAGCACCCGGAGGGTTTGCAGGGCGCGGCTCAGTTGGCGGTCCGCCAGCGCCGTGAGCAACTTCCCGATTTCATGCTCTTCCCGCACGGCGAAGATGAGCTCTAGATCGGCTTTTTCGAGCCTTTTCGCGCCGTAGCGGGCGGTGATCAACTTTTCCATTTCGGTGCGCATCCAGAGCAGATTGACGCCGCTCGCGCCTTTGCCGGAACGGTCGCTACCCGTTTCGAAGCGCGCCGCGATGGCTTCGGCGACCTGCGGGTCAATGCCGATGCACCGCTTTTCCAGATATTGCTTCAGCCACGCGACAGCCTCCGGACGGCCCAGAGGGGTCATCTCAACCACCTCCGCCATTTTTTCGAGGGTTTGAATGAAGGACCGGCGGCGGTCCGGCTCATAGGCGGCGAAGGCGACGGTTGCAAAGGAGGAAGGCTTCGCAAGGTAGGCAGCCAGAGCTTTCTGGTCGGCCTCATCGACGTGGCGGAAATCATCGGAGTCTGAAAAGAGCAGAAAGTGGTGGCCGCCGAGCATGGGCATCTGGAAAGCGCCCTCCAGGGCGTCCCGCAATTCCCCGGCTTTGAATTCGACGTCCGCGAGGCACCACTCGCGGAGCCCGTCCGGGATCGATTCAATGATCGCCGCGCGGCACTCTTCATGCAGGAAGCGGTCCGGCCCGCGCAGGAAGTAGGCGGCGCCGGGTTTTCCCCGGGTTACGGTTGCGACAAAATCCTTGGGTCGAAGAGGAGTCTTCACCGGACAGCCTTTCATCGAAAATTAGGGGCCAGCTTTCATCCGGCTCGATGGAGCGCCAGCCGGGATGTCGGCGCCCCACCGCCGCTTTCACGCGCCACTCGAATCGGCTTTCCTGAGCTTATTACAATTTTAACCGGCGCGTGACGTGGTTCATCCTATTCTACTAAGGATGACCAATGATAGTGACGCCAAATGTTGTAGCGGCGGTTAGAGTCTACCCTGGAAGGGACCGCCGGTTTGTCGGCGCTCCCCGCTTTGCCTGGGGGCAGGCGCCGAGCGTCGCTACAGCCCATCACCGC
>JBOGKI010000005.1:0-26162 GCA_050745605.1 Terriglobia bacterium
GGTGTGAATTAATCGCCAAAGGCTGCTGTAGCGGCGCTCTATGAGCGTCGAATTGATTGAAAACACGAGAGCGGCGGTCGTAGACCGCCGCTACAGCCAAATTTGCTCACACCTCCTGAGTGACGGCGTTCGCGGTGGTGATTCAGTTTGCTGTAGCGGCGCTCGGCGCCTACCCCGCTGCAAAGCGGGGAACGCCGAAAACAATATGGAATCACCAACGGCGGTCACAGACCGTCGCTACAGAAGCCAAACTGCACCACTACCGGGTTCGCAGGGCGGTTCGTTTTAGCTCATTGCCGGGTGTATAATCTGACGATAGGTGTTTGTGGAGGACTGTGTGTCCTCGAGACGGGAGTTTGGAATGGTGAACGTGCGCCGTTATTGGGCTGCCTTGGCTGTGGTGATAACCCTTGGAATCGGAATCGTGGTCGGCTCGCTGGCCACGCATGGGGTGCGTGCGTCGAAGGTGGCGTCCTTTGTGCCGGGCGCGAAGCCTCTGGCTGACCCTTCGCCGGTCGAGCTCTCGAACTCCTTCGCCAAGATCGCTCAGAACGTGAGCCCTGCCGTGGTGAACATCAGGACCGAATCCACCGTGCGTCTGGCAGACCGGCGCTTTCAATCTCCCGACGGTGAACCGGGCGATGACTTTTTTAACCGCTTCTTTCATCTGGGTCCGGGCGGACCACCCTCGGATTTCCAGCAACAAAGCCTGGGCTCCGGCATGATCCTGGACAAGAACGGTTACATCCTCACGAACTACCATGTGGTGATGCAAGACGGTGAAGACAAGCCCGTGGACCGGATGCGCGTTCAGTTGGCGAGTGACGAGAATGACTTGACCATGTATCCGGCCAAGCTGGTCGGTTACGACAAGTGGACGGACCTTGCTGTGATAAAGATTGCCAGCAGCAAGCCCCTGCCCACTGTCCAGCTCGGCGATTCGCAGTCGATGCGCGTCGGCGACTGGGTGCTAGCCATCGGCAGCCCTTTCGGGCTCCAAGCCACGGTGACGGCAGGAATCATCAGCGCCAAGGGAAGAGATATTGAAGGCGGACGGAGCGGTGAATTCAAGCGGTTCATCCAGACGGACGCGGCCATCAATCCCGGCAACAGCGGCGGTCCGCTGGTGAGCTTGGCTGGCCAGGTGGTTGGCGTGAACACCGCGATCGCCACGACCCGCGGCGCTTATGATGGCGTGGGCTTCGCCATCCCTTCCGACATCGCCAGGAAAGTCTACAACTCGATCATCACCACCGGCACGGTGCGCCGAGGCGCCATCGGCGTCACCTTCATGAATCTGCGGAATGAAGCGCTGCTACGCAGCTTCGGCGCGACTCACGGCGTGGTGGTGGAGAGCGTGGAGCCGGGCAGCCCGGCGGAAAACGCCGGCCTCCAGCGCGGCGACGTCATCACCTCCCTGGACGGTCAGCCCATCTCCGGCGGCGATGAGTTGCTCAACATTGTTTCAAACACGGAACCCGGGAAAAAGCTTGCGGTGGAGTATTTGCGGGATCGCAAGCCGGCCAAAACCACGATCGTCGTCGGGGATTGGAACCGCATCGTGGGCGAGGCCGATGAGAGCTCATTGAAGCCCGGCGGCAGCGGCCAGCCGAATTCACAGCCGGCGGGAGTCCTCGGCTTCTCGGTCAAGGACCTGACCCCGGACCAGTCCAAAGACATTGCCACCCAGTTGAGGCTGCCTCATGCAGAAGGCGTGCTGGTGACGGATGTGAAGCCCGGCAGCTTCGCCGAGGATCTAGGCGTCGAAAAATTTGATATCATCCTCTCGGTCAACCACATGGAAGTGACGAGCGCCGATCAATTTAATCGCTTGCAATCGGCATTGAAGTCGGGGCAAGATGTCCTGTTTCTGGTGGCCCGGCGGCAAGGACGCGGTTTTACCACGCTCTTCCTCGCGGACCCGCTGCCGTAAGACGGTGCTGAGAAAATCCGGCCGGGCCAGATAGAATTTTCAGCGGCCTGCTGGAAAATTTTGTTGGAGGAAAAATAAGGTTGAATTTGCCGGGAAGGACGCTTAGAAACTCTATCCTGTTCGTAATGGCGTTGACGTTGACGGTGGTTGCGGCGGCCGCCACGGCTACGACCGTCCGTCATTCACAGGCAGCGAGGCGAAGGCATCGCGGCGTCGTGCGATCTCGGACCTCGGCAGGTGTTTTGCGCCGGGCTCACTCAAAAACATCGCATCGAACCTACGCGAAGTCCCGAAAGGGTCACACCCGCCACCGGAAGACCGCTTCTAGAAACAAAGTCCACTTTGCCAGCATTCATATGCAGCCTGAAAGGGCGGAGCAGATTCAGCAGGCTCTGATCGATGTGGGTGATCTCCACGAGTCACCGACGGGCCGCTGGGATGCGCAAACGCGCGATGCAATGAGGCAATACCAGCAACAGCACGGTTTTCAGACTACCGGGCTGCCGGACGCAAAATCTCTCATGAAGCTGGGTCTGGGGCCGCATCCCTTGCCACCCGATGCGGATCCGGTGGCTCAAGCCAAGTCATTTCCCCCAACCACGTCCGGAGACAAGTCCGCGGATACCGGATCGCAGCAGGACCCGCCCCAGGACTGATAGCAGATCCCGAAGCCTGGAGTACGGCTCTTCTTCCCCCCTTTGTCTCGTTTCGATGTCGCACTCCATCGGCTCGCCAGGGTTGACCCGCACCGCATCATTGGCTGCGTGAAAATTACGGGCGTAAGCTACAATGCCTATGAACGTGTGAATAAATTTGGCTGTAGCGGCGGTCTATGACCGCCGGTCTCGTGTTTTCAATCAATTCGGCGCTCATAGAGCGCCGCTACAGCAGCCCGTGCCGATTTGTTCACACTTTCCGACTATTGGACCGGCCCCAGCTCATGAAGGGCCGCAAGGGCCTTCATCCGGACATAAGAATTCGAGTCGCTGGTGGAAAGGTTCTGAAGCACTGGAGCCAGCTCCTGGTCCCGATCCTTG
Source organism: Terriglobia bacterium (assembly GCA_050745605.1). Lineage (GTDB taxonomy): Bacteria > Acidobacteriota > Terriglobia > UBA7540 > UBA7540 > CALCEB01. The sequence continues at coordinate 2,971 of JBOGKI010000005.1, forward strand.
ACGGCATGATTCACCAACGCGTCGATGGCCGTTACCCGAACGCCTGGGTTCGTATCGCGCTGCACCGCCTCGAGCAGCGCCCCCCGCACTTCCCTATTCCAGCCCATGCGCGGCACCGTCTTCAGGGCCTCCAGCCGCACCCCGGCATTCGGATCATGAAGCAGGGCGTAAAGCAGCGCTTCCTGCACCGCCGGATGGCTGCACCCATTCTTCAGCGCGCTCAGCGTGTCCAGACGAATGCCGGTGTTGTCATACTTCTTGACCGCATAGACCAGCACTTGGCGGATGCGAGGGTCGTCGAGCGAGCCCTCCAGCGTTACCCGGCGCTCGGAATTCAGCGTGATGCGCACCTGGCCCGTCTGCGGGTTCGGGTCCACCTGGCTGATACTGCTGATGCGGCCCAGATCAGCGCCCGCGTATCGAGGAGCGGAACTCACGCCGGGTTGAGCTGGGGAGACGGCCTGGTGAAGGCGCGTACGAAGCAGCCATCCGAACCCGAATCCAAAGACAATCAACGTGAGCGCAGTAATCGCCCGTGAAGGATGGATCCCGGTCGGAAGACCCACCCACTCCCGGATCAGGCTCGGCCAGCCGTGCTGCTCACGGTCCAGCGCTTCCTCCAGAGCCTCCCGGCACCGCACCAGAACCTCTGGCCGGGGATCAATCATCGGACGCTGGTCCATCAACACGTGCAGCTTGCGTCCTGACGCGATCTTCTCCTCACAGGCAATGCAGGTGGCAAGATGCGCCTCCACCGCGGCGCGTTCCTCGCCCGGAAGTTCGTCATAAAGATAAAGCTGGAGAGTTTCTTCCAACATCTTGCAAGTCATAGTTTCCATCGCATTTCAGCCCAGGGCGGCCACGAGGGCCGCCCCTACATAAGATCGCCCAGCGCCAATCTCAATTTCTGAGTGGCGCGGAACAGGCAATTCTTCGCAGTCTCTTCCGTCGTACCCACCATCTCCCCAATCTTACGCAGCTTCAACCCTTCGTAATGCCGCAACTCAAAGACCATGCGCTCGCGCGGCGAGAGACCTTCCAGCGCCCGGCGGATGCGGCTGTCAATCTCGCGGGCATGGGTGGTACGCTCCGGGTCATTGGAAGCCTTGCCATCCGGCACGGCTTGGAAATATTCCGGCTGGTCCGCTTGCGTTGCAGGCGGCTGCACTTCGTTCCGACGCTTTTGGCGGCGCAGGTGGTCCAGGCAAACATTCGTCGCCACACGGTAAATCCAGGTGTAAAACGAAGACTCAAACCGGAAGCGGCCGAGCGAGCGATAAGCCTTCAGAAAAGCCTCCTGGTAGAGGTCCGCCGCCTCGTCCGCGGAGCGCGTCACCTTCAGGGTGACACGAAGGACTTCGCGGTCGTAACGGCGCACCAGCGCATCGAAGGCGCCCCGGTCGCCACGCTGGGCGCGAAGCACCAGGGAACGCTCATCCGTTTCTGCGAGAGGCGAGCCCTCGGCAGGCATTTTGCCGGCAAGCTCCAAACAGTCGCCATCCATCAGAAATTTTCTTCCCAGGCTGTTTAGACGCTGCTACCCGGAAAGCGTAAGCCACCGAAAGATCAGAGGAGCAATTGATCTCAAGATAAAAGGTAACGGGGGTGAGGGGCGTGATACAAGGCGGAAGTTTGCTGGAGCGGGAGCAGCGAGCCGTCGCTATCGCCTCAAGTGGCTGATTCCATATTGGTTACTGCTGGAGCGAGGTGCGAACTAAGCGACGGACAGGCGCTTCTGGTTGAAGCGCCGCACACGAGTGCGGCGCCCATTACTTGGCATCGGCAGCGGCGATTCGTGCCCGTAATTCCTGCGCCGTGATCTCAACCACTTTGCCGTCGCGCCAAATATAGATCGACAAACCCAAACGAGCGTGTTCTTCGATGACCTTTTCGACGGCCGCCTTCATGGCCATCTCGGCGCGCACCTCGAGCGGCAGTTCAAGGACGCCACAGCACGGCCTGATAAGGCTCCGGCTGAATTATACGCAACTCGTCTTGATTCTGGAAGGCGATCACGGCGGGTTGTTCGAGCGAGTTGTCGAACAACGTCCACGAATCAGCCAGCGGACGGTAGTGCCACAGAAAATTTCTGATAAACCGGCTGCCAAAGGAAGGCGGCAAACCCTTGTTGGCTGGCAGCGAAGCCTCGTTTATTGGGCCATCGTGAGTGCCTTCAAGAAGCGGTAATAAAAGTCCACGCCCCGGTAAAAGGATTCGACGCGCACGCGCTCGTCCCGGCCGTGGGCGCGCACGTCGTTCACGTCGATGGCAACGCCGGAAATGCCATAGGTCGGGAGGCCCGCGGCGTTCGTATACACTCCGTCTGAGGCCCCGGTGGCCATGGTCGGTACCACCGGAGCTCTGGGCCACATTGCAGCCGCGACCCGCTCCAGAGGCCGCATCACCTCCGGGTTTAGCTTCACGGGCGGGAGTGCTTTTGAGTCGGGCGCCCGGTCGAGGACTTGACCGCCCGTTGCCACATATCGGACCGCAATCTTGGGATCGTCAAGAACCCGGATCAGGGTTTGCCTCACTTCTTCGCGGGAGTGTCCCGGCAGAATCCGGCAATTCACAATGGCGCGCGCCATCTGTGGCAAAGCATTGTTGGCGTCCCCCGCGTCCAGCCGCGTGGCCACACAGGTGGTGCGCATGGTAGCGTTCTGCAGCGGGTCATGGGACAGGCGGCCGATGGCGGCCGGATCGGGTCGCGTCTTGAGAATGGCCTTCATGTCTGCGCCTTCCGGCCCTTTTACGACGGTTGCCATGCGCTCGAAGTAGGCGCGTGTTACCGGATTCAGCTCAAACGGAAATTGGTAGCGCTGCAATCTACCCAAACCGTCCGCCAGATGGTAAATCGCATTATCCGGCACGGGCAGGGAACTGTGCCCTCCCGGGTTGGTCACGGTGAGCTGGAAATCAGCATAGAGTTTTTCGCTGCCGTCCATTGAAACAATCAGCGGCTTTCCGTTCTCCGTGTCCACCCCACCCCCGTCGGAGTTCAGGACAAATTCGGCGTCAATCAAATTCCGGTGGTGCTTCAGCAGCCAATCCACCCCGTTCGACTTCCCGCCCTCCTCATCCGCCGTCAGCGCCAGAATAATGTCGCGGTCCGGCTTGTATCCCTCGCGTTTCAGGCGGATCAGATCGGTCACCAGGATGGCATCGTCGCTCTTCATGTCCTGAGTGCCGCGGCCGTAGTAGTAGCCGTCCTTTTCGACAAACTTGAAGGGGTCCGTGGTCCAATCCTCGCGGCGCGCCTCAACCACGTCCAGATGGCCGATGAGCAGAATGGGCTTGTACTTACCGGTTCCGTGCAGCCGCGCTACCATGTTCTCCTTGCGGGCGTTCGGCCCTAGCACCACGACGTCGCTCGCCGGGAAGCCGGCATCGAGCAGACGCTGCGCCATGGCGCGGGCGGCAGTTGTCACATTTCCCGTTGAGTCGGTGGTGTTGATCTCAATCAGTTGCTTGAAGATCTCATGGGAAAGCTGCCGTGTCGCGTTATCGATCTGCGCGCCCAGAAGGGGCGCAAAGAGTAACATGGACAACACAAAGAATGCCGCGCAACATTTCGAACTCAATCTCTGCATGGGAATCGCTCCGTTGGCTGGGTTCCCGGGGATGTACTCCTCGGGCCGATCCGAATCAGACCGGCGCGATTATAGCAAATGCGCGCTCCGGAAAAAGAAGTAATCCGAAAGAAAAGGGCGAGGCCGCCCGCGACACGGCGCTAAAATACAGCACCGAAGGCCTGACGGCGAGACAAGCCGCAGAAAGGCGCAGGTCGGCGCTTGCTTCCTTGCTTGCCTCACACGTCGGTGATGAATTGTCAGCGCTATTAGGTTACAATCTGCCAACTGTTCACGCGAGGCACAAACATGCCCGATGCTGACCCCACGATCGTGCGCCTTGAAGATCAGATCAACTGGTATGACCGCAAGAGCAACTCCAACCAGAAAATCTACAAGTGGTCGAAGGCCGTCGAGATTGGAGCGGCGGCACTGGTGCCTCTGTTCTCAGGCTTAAAGCTATATTACGTGACGGGAGGGCTGGGCGTTGTGATCGCCATCCTGGAAGGGATGCTACAACTCGGCCAGAACCACCACAATGGGATCACCTACCGTTCCACTTGCGAGTCGTTGAAGCATGAAAAGTACCTATATCTTGCTGCCGCTGGACCATATGCCAACGCAGCCCAGAAACACACGTTGCTCGCCGAACGGATCGAGTCATTAGTCTCGCAGGAAAATGCGAAGTGGGCTGCGCTCCAGGAGCGAGCCGCGAAGCCCGGTGAAGCCCAATAGCAGGACACGCCTCGCATTACTCAGCCAGTGCAGAGGGACTTGTTGCTCTCGACTTAGTTTCCTTGCATTCGACGGGTGTTCCGGGGGCCGCGCAGCTCGGGCACTTACTTTTGGAGGATAAGATGGAAGCGGAAGTATTCGGCAGCATGGGTCCTGACAAGTACCTCCAGGAACGGGTAATGCAGTATCAAGGCTGGTACGACAAGAAAGCCGTGAAGCTCAAGTCTTATTATCTCAACATGCGGGCCGTAACCGTAATCGGGGGTGCGGTGGTGCCAGTCCTCGTCAATCTGAATATTCCCCTCAAAAATTACCTAACTACCATCGTCAGTTTGGTCGTGGTGATTTTGGTTTCCCTTGAAGGGGTTTATCATTACCGAGAACAGTGGAAAAACTACCGCTCCACTGAGCAATTTCTCGGCTCTGAAAGGATTTTGTTTCTGACGAGAGAAGGCCGTTATAAGAGCCTGGAGACTCGGCAAGCATTTCTTGTATTTGTGGAACGTGTGGAGGGCGCCATCGCTTCAGAAAACGCGGCAACTCTAAACATTATGACGCTCGCATCGGAGGAAAAGGAGGCAAGTAGGAACTCTCTTTCCGGGTAGTGGCCTGTGCGTCGCCACGGACCCGCACGCTCTGCTCGCCGAAAGGATTGAGTCGATGGTTTCGCAGGAACACGACAAGTGGGCTGCCGGCCAGCAGCGAACGGTGAAACCCAAGGAGGGATGAAGCATCTGCTACCGGCGCATGTTGTAATAAAACTGCTGCAAGCGTTGACGGGCGATGTTCAGGCTCAGCATGCACTGCTCGGTAGCGCTGCGGCGGCAAGCCAGCAGATTCAAACCGCAACCGCACGTGCAGGGCCCGAACGCCAGCATCTGCGCGAATGCCATGCTTTCGGCCACTGAGAGAGACGAAAGGTCAAGGCCCGGAATGACAGGACGCGATTCGCTCACTGGATTTTTCTGCGCGCGCGTCAGCTCAACATTCAAGGAATTCCGCCGGGCATCCACACAAGTGCCTCTGAAACTGTTTCCTTGGCCGTCACCCGCGCCCAATGCGCACCCAAACCGGACACCAAAGTATGGGAGGGGCGCCCCATTCAAAATGTCGATCTCTTGTTTACCGGCATCATACCGCCAGCTTCCAACCGCAGCCAGATTGCCCTGGTAGATCAGAAGAAAGCTCCCGTCCTCATAAAGCGCGCCTTCGTCCGCCCGTAGTTGATCGGGCGGCGTAACCAGAGCTTGCCAACTGCCGGTGAGGCTTGAAGCGCTGATCACCGGAGGTGGCGGGGCGGCTGGCGCTGCTGGCACTGCCTCTACAGGGGGGGCAGTTGAACGTTCCACTCCAGGGCCCGCCGGTGAGCCGCGGGCTTTGCTTGCCCTGCTCTCAGTTGTCCGGGTGGCCGTTGGGCGCAGGGCGGTAATGGCCGGTGCGGAACTTGAGCTAACTGCGGCGGAGTGCGATGGGGGGGCCGTCCCATTTGAAACGGGTGCGGAATTGTTTGCGGTTAAGGGTCCGGAACTCGATTCATGGCTCTTGTTGTAACTCACAAGGACCGCCACCATCAGACTCAGAGCCAACACGCCGGTGAAGGCAAAGGCGAATCGCCCATGGAAGAAGGAAACCTTGGCGCTGATTTCGGCTCGCCCCTGCGCAGGCTCCGTTGCCGCTGCAGAAAGGCCCAGCGCCTGGTCCAACGCCCGCCCTAACTTGGCCATGTCTTCATCCCAGTCCTGCTCCGTAATCTGCAGGGCGTTGCGGCGGGCGAGCGGCTGAAGGTCCTCCGGCAGATCTTCTTCCTCCGGCATGGAGGCGCCACCCACCAGCACCGGAATAACCAGCATCTTGTGCTGAAGCGCCGCCAGAACCTCCTGTCGCACCGTGTCGCGCGCATCGTCAAGGCGCCGGTGGCCGGCAGCGTCCGTGATGCTCAGCCAGTTCTTGCCGATGACCACGATGCAGGCGTCGCTGGCGCTCAAGACTTTCTCGATCGCTTCACGCCATTCCACGCCGGGCTCGAGCGACCCCACATCCCGGAAGACTTTGCCGGGATAGCGGACGCTCAGCCGGTCGTAGATGCGCCCCGCATCGGCGCGGCTGTCCTCGCGGCGGTAATTGATGAAGACTCTTCCTCCCGCCATGTTGGCAGTCCCCTTTGAGTTGATGAGAAGTTCGGGTAGTTGCGGCTACCCGGGTTGGAAAACCCCGCTTACTGCCCTCTTACTGGATGCCTGACACTCTACGCCAAGAAGCAGATTAATTCAAGACGCAGCCCTGGTCCAAGCAGGATTCCTTAATGGAATAAAGGTGACGGTAAGAAGGCAAGACACCCTTGTTGCGTTTTGTAAGGTAGCGGCTGACCATTCACCAAAGGGCGAACTCAGTGAATGCTATAATCTAAGATGAATGGAGGGGCCATTGTTCCAAATCCATCCCTCGACGCTAGCGGGCTGGAAATTTGATGCCACCTGAATCGCCCGGATTCCGCTCCGCGCCAGGCCGCTAAAATTCCAGCGGGCCCGGAAGAAAAGCCACCGATGAAAACGCTCGATGAATATCTGACGCTGGCGTTACAGTCCCACGGCCACCTCTGCCCGGGCCAGGTGCTGGGAATCCGCATGGCGATGCGCGGGCTTCGCGAACTCGGCATCGACGACCCCGACCAGCATCGCAAGCAGCTCCTGACCTTTGTCGAAATCGACCGCTGCGCCACGGATGCGGTGAGCCTGGTGACGGGCTGCCGCCTGGGGAAGCGTTCCCTGAAGTTTCTGGATTACGGAAAAGTGGCGGCAACCTTTGTCGATCTCCAGACGGGCCGCGCCGTCCGCGTCCTGGCGCGGGACGATTCGCGCGAAAAGGCGAAGGCCATGTTTCCCGAATGGAGCGATCCCTACCGCCAACAGTTCGAGGCTTACAAGTTGATGACGGAGGATGAGCTTTTCACGGTTCGTCCGGTGCGGGTAACCCTCAACGAGGAAGACCTCCCCGGCCGTCCGCATCGGCGCGCGACTTGTGAAGCCTGTGGCGAAGGAATCAACGACGGACGCGAGCGCCAAATGGATGGACGCATCCTGTGCCGGGCCTGCGCCGGCGAAAGCTATTACCGGGCTGCGGACTGAAGCATCCCGGGGCGGCGTCGGCGCCCGCCGATAGCAGCAGGCAGAAGGCGGCTTCACCCCGCCAACGCGGCATGACCGTAGGGACGACCCTTGTGGTCGCCCTCGGGCGGGCACAAGGCCCGCCCCTACGCCGAGCCCACGGCGGTAGCCACGACGAGCGTTTTTCTCCTCGTGGGTCTCCCCCCGGGGTCCAGCAGGTAGCGCGCAGTTTTGTTTCCCGGAGACTCTGCGGCTTGCTGCCGGTTTCCAAACTTAAGAACTTAAGCGTTTTCATCCGCTATGGACTCCCAAACCCCAGTTCAGACCGATCCGATGGGCAGCATCCGGGTCCCGATCCGCCGCTATCGCCCGGTGGCCACGTATGTCCTTCTGGTGATCACCATCATCGTTTTTCTGCTCACCAACCTGGCCGGCGGATCGAAGGATACGCAAGTGCTTCTCGACTTCGGGGCCTCCTACGCGCCCTATTTCCGCCAGGGCGAGTACTGGCGGTTGATCATGCCCATGTTCCTGCACATTGGCTGGATTCACATTGGCCTCAACATGTACGCCCTGTGGATCTGCGGCACCTTGCTCGAACAGCTTTACGGTTACGGACGCTTTTCCGTGATCTACATTGGCGCGGGAATGGGCGGAGCTTTCCTTTCCATGGAAGCCTCCTCCAACATCTCCGCTGGCGCTTCCGGAGCCATTTTCGGCCTCTTAGGCGCCATGCTGGTGGTGGCGTTCCTGCATCCCTGGGCGGTACCCCGGCGCTGGCGAAGAGTATTCCGGGTCGGAGTGCCGCTGACCATTGTTCTCAACTACGGCTTGGCTCTGGCGCTCCCCCTCATCGCCAAACTCTTCCCGGCTGGGACCATTCCGCGGCTGGACGACTGGGCGCACACCGGCGGCCTCTTCACGGGGTTATTGTTAGCGGGCTTGATTCCTCCGCCGCGCGTCCCGGCTTGGCCGGGAGAATATTCGAAGGACCGCGCTCAAGCCCTGGTGGCGATTCCCATCGTCATTGTGGCCTGGGGAATGTTTGCTACGGCACGTCACTACCGGCTTTCGCGGCAGGTCACGCGACTGCTTACCGAAAGCGCCCAACTCAGCCAGTCGAGCCAGGGGGCGCAATCGCTGGCCCACCTGAAACGGGCGGAACAAATCGCGCCTCGCGATGACCGAACCCACAAGGCGCTGGGAATGTATTATTTGGAACATCGACAAAATGCGGACGCCATTCGCGAATATGAAGAGGCTCTGCGTCTCGATCCCCAGTCGCCGCTGGCTCTGGTCCAACTTGGCCTTGCTTATCAAGAGGCTGGACAGTCCGAAAAAGGCCAGAAGCTGGTGGCCCAAGGGGAACGCCTGGCGCCCAGCGATGAGCGGCTGCCTGAAGCGCTGGGAGAGTATTATTTCAATCATCGGCAATACCCGGAAGCCATCCCCCAGTATGCGAAGGTCCTGCGGCTGGACCGCGACGCGCTCCCGGTCATGCTCAACCTCGCCATCGCCTATCAGCGAACGGGACAGGACAGCGAAGCCCGGAAGCTGTTCGCCGCCGTGAATCAAAAGGTGCCACAGAATGCCGCAGATCAGGTTGCCTTTGCCGCGGTTTGTACTGACTTGAAGATTTATGACGAAGCCATCCGCCACTACCAGAAGGCGATTCAGCTTCAACCCAATTTGGCGGTGGCGCACAATAACCTGGCGTGGCTTCTAGCCACCAGTGACGATCCGAAGTTCCGCAATCCTCCGGAGGCGCTGAATCAAGCATTGCTCGCCGTCAAGCTGACGAATGCCAGGGAGCCCAATTTCCTGGACACCCTGGCCGAGGCGCTTTACGCCAGCGGCAAGTTCAAGGAAGCGGTGGACGTGCAGAAAAAAACCCTGGCGCTTGCCCCACACAACCACGAATTCCAGGAACACATGCAGCGTTACCAGAAGGCGGCCGGAGCATGACCGGTCGGCCCGCGCTTCCGGCTGGCGCAAGTGTTGCCGCACAATTGACATAATTGGCGCCTAAAAGTGCCAGACCAAAGCCAAAAATAGTCATAAATCTTTTACCCTTAGTAACTTGCCAGACATGGCTCGAAAAATACCAACAACTTACTCATAACAAAGTCTTTGTTTGCTATTCAGTGGCTTTGCTTCTTGGGTTTGGATTGATTTTTAACCATGTTTATGTTTATTATCAGCGACTTATGGGTTTGCCTAAACAATCCTTTTTTAAATCGGGTCTTTCACCCGCTTGTAAGACCGATTCTGGCCCCGGCCTCGGGCGTAGCGGCGGGCTTCAGCCCGACAACTAAGGGCAAATCCTGTGCCCAGCTAAAGCCAGCCCCCTCAGACCCGCTCCCTGACAACAAGCTAAACCGGCCTTTTTCGCGTGCATCAAAGTTGCTGCTATTCCCAAACTCCCTATTTATTAACCAGCTTGTTTTCAGCAAGTTCTGGGAGTTTGGCACGGCATCCTTATCTGTCATTGTATGTCCTTATTTTTCTGTTGGTTAACCCCAAAAATGGGAGTTTGGCAAGTGAGATTTCCACAGCCTGATATTCGATAAGTCATTTATCTTCAATAAGAGCTAAGTTTGGCAAAAAAGGAATCCTTTATTTGTCGCATTTTTTGCTTTTCTTCGCCATTCCTCGTGCTTCTCCCGTTTCGCCTCCCCGCTCTTGCGAGGCGGCGCTCCGGCGCATGCACTTCCAATTGCAACCGCACTTTCCGCTCAATCTGACGGTCCATACTATTCATCTGGCCACTTCATCTGGCGAATTCATCTGGTGCCTGCAGACACACCAAATCCTACGTTGGCGAGGGGGACGTAAAACGCGAGGGGTTTACTATTTAATAATATGCCGGCGCCGGACCGGAGTCAAGGGGTTTGAGCGATGGGCCGTGGTACTTTTCTTGGCTGTAGCGGCGGTCTATAGGCCCAATGCTGTTCCGTTACAAGGGTAGGGGCGACCCTTGCGGTCGCCCGTGGGCGGGCACAAGCGGGTAGCGCAAAGTTTCGCTTTTCAGAAACTCTGCGGTCTTTCGATCGTTCCCAGACCAACGGCCGCAGACTTTGAAAGGCACAAAGTTTGCGCTACCTGCTCCGGGCGGCGGCGCTGCCGTAATCTTCACGCCCTCGCCTTAAGGGACGCGGGTGGCGCAGACATGCCGTTCTCTGGCATGTCTTCGATACTTGCCCGCTCCGCAGACATCACGAGACGATGTCTGCGCCATCCATCGAAGCGAAGGGCTGCCGCACTCCAAACCGCGAGCAACTGGTTTCACGGCAGAGCAAACGCCACGTACGAACCACCCGAGGGCGCGCCCCACTTGCCACCGCCCGCCGCAATCACCACGAATTGCCGTCCGTTCACTTCGTAAGTTGCGGGAGTGGCCGAGCCGGCGTCAGGCAAGGTTGCCTGCCACAGCAGTTTCCCCGTCGTTTTATCATACGCGCGGAACTTGCGGTCACGGATCGTCGCACCGATAAAGAGCAAGCCTCCCGCCGTCACCAAAGGTCCTCCATAGTTTTCGCAGCCTGTTTCGCGCATGCCTTTGGCGGCAAGCTTCGGGTATTCGCCCAGCGGAATCTTCCAGACGTACTTCCCAGTATTCAGGTTGATGGCGTTCAGCGTTCCCCATGGCGGCTTGACGGCGGGATAGCCATCGGGGTCCAGGAACTTGTTGTAGCCGTCCATTGAATACTTGAGCGGATGATGCAACTGTTGACCAGCCGCGAGAGTAACGTTGGCGTCCTTTCCAGTGGCCAGGTAGCGCGCCAACGCACGAGCGGCGTTGTTCCCAAGTCTGGAAAAGGCCGGCATGCGCCCCCGGCCGCCTTGAACGATGCTCGCGATCTGACTTTCGGAAAACTTCCGGCCGATTCCGACGAGGGATGGAAACTCCGGCGGGCTACCGGTCATGTCCTGATGGTGGCAACTGGCGCAGTGCGCCGCATAGACCCGTCGCGCGCTCGTGTGCGTCTGTAGCTTGGGACGCAGCACCAGCCGCAGGATCCACGCCATTTCGTTTGAATTGACGTAGAGAATTGCGGTCTGCGGATCGAACGCCGGCCCGCCCCACTCACCGCCCCCGTCAAATCCCGGAAAGATCACCGTTCCCTGCAAGCTCGGCGGGGTGAACTGGGGGCCCGTTCTCAATTTCGCAAGCTCCGCGAGGACGGCACGGTGCGCTGCAGGCGTGCGGTCCGTCACCAAATCGGGCGTGAATTGCTGGCGCGCAAAAGGCAGCGGTAAGAGTGGGAACACTTGAGTCTTCGCCAACCGCTCGCCATCCACATCGGAGGGCGCCACTTGGCGGTAAACGATGGGAAACAGCGGCTGCCCGGTCTCGCGGTTAAAAACGAAGACAAAGCCGGACTTGGTGATCTGAGCCACCGCGTCGACAGGACGACCGTCCCTCATCACGGTGATGAGCACGGGCGCGGCCGGAAAGTCACGGTCCCAAACGTCATGCCGGACGCCCTGAAAAGACCAAACCAGCTTTCCCGTCTCCGCCTGAAGCGCCAGCAGGCAATTCGCATAAAGGTTGCGGCCCTTGCGGTTGGCGCCATAGAAATCGAACGCGGCGGAGCCGGTGGCAGCAAACAGCAGGCCCCGCTTTTCGTCCACGCTCATTCCCGCCCAGTCGTTCACGCCGCCGATGTACTTCCAAGCGTCCTTCGGCCAGGTGTTGTAACCCGGCTCGCCCGGATGAGGAATGGTGTGAAACGTCCAACGAGTTTTGCCGGTGCGTGCGTCGTAAGCACGAATATCACCGGGCGACGCGGGCAAGTCCTCGGCGACAAGACTGCCCATGATCAACAGATCTTTATAAACCACGCCGGGACTGGTGGCGGAAACGGATTGCTTCTCCGGGTCGCGGCCAAGGCCCTTGCGCAAGTCTATCCGTCCGTTGTCACCGAAGCTCCGCACCAGCTTGCCGGTGCCCGCATCGATGGCGTAAAGATATTGTTCGGCCACGAAAAAAATCCTGCGGTCGTTTCCCTTTTCCCAATAAGTCACGCCGCGATTGCGAAGCTTGGTCTTAACCTCCTGGCCCTGGTGTGGGTCGAAGCTCCATCGCAATTTGCCAGTGGCCGCGTCCAACGCAATCAACCGAACCTTGGGCGTCGTGGCGTAGAGGATGCCATGCACGATGATCGGATTGCACTCCATCTCAGAGTCCGTGAACGCGTCACCGGAATCGTAGGTCCAGGCGACCTTCAAGCGCCGCACGTTGGAGAGGTTAATCTGATCGAGGAAGGAATAGTGAAGGTTCTTCGGCCCGCCGCCGTAGCTTTCCCAGCTTTGGTAGGCAACTTGCGGCGCGTGCTGACCTCTCGCCAGAAGAAGAGGAATCAAGGGCAGCGCCAGCAGCAATGCAATCCTGAGCCGAATTGGATTTCCAGTCGATTCCACTGCGGGTTAAGGCCGGTCAGAGATAGTTGCGTCACGAAATACCAGCCCATCCAACGTTTCCGGCCTATTTCAACCCTGAAAGCATGTGATCCGGATTGGTGAAGTAAGCATCGTCCACCGCGTCCAGAACCTGAACTTTCCCCATGTTGATCGTGGCGCTGCCGTCGCTCGAGACGTGATTTTTGGCAAGCTTGACGCCGTGGTAATCGCCGTACTGCCAGGTCCAGGCGCCTTTATCGTGGCTCTGCAGGGTGTACTCCCAATAAGTCATCAAGTGCGACTTCTGGGAGACATATGCGTGATACATATCGCCGGGCGTCAGGCCGACGTGATTGAACGTCAGTTCGATCACGTCAAAGGCCTCCGCGCCGCGGTTCTTCGGGCCAAGATACTTCAGGTTCACACCCGTCGCCTGCCATTTCCAGGGCATGCAGAGCCACCAGGTATCGTTGATATAAGAGGCGTAAGCGTTTTCCAGGGCTTTCTGCGCGGCCTCTCCTTCAAGTTTCTTGCCATTCAGGTAAGCCTCACCCTTTTTATCGTTCTGGTAGTCTCCGATGTTGAAGAGATCAACCTCATGCTTCCCGGTCGGGAACGCGCGTTCCAGCCGGTAGCGGCCATCCTTGCGGTCCCAAAGATGGAAGTTGTCCCCCACCACTTTCCCTTTGACCCGGACCTTGAATTCAAAACGCACAAAGTGCGCGGCGTTCCAGGCGTCTTCACCGCCCATGGCTTTCATCATGGTGTTATCGATTTCGACTGCCTTCGGGTCGCGTGTCTCATTGGCGGCCGACAGCGGCGGAGCGCCCAGGCAGAGCAGCACCAAAGTCAGCAGGATTCCCGAACGGGCCCATGCTTTCCCTTTCGACATCCTTCACCTCCTGAAGCGAATATCGGTATTGGGCGCGCAGAAAATCTCTGCACCGCCCGCGTCCTGTTGCAAGCTGCTAAGCATGACACGCATCGGGCCAAATGAGTAGGGGTCTTAGCGCTTTTGAGTTTTCGGAGGGGCAGGAATGGTTCGCCGAGCTCGCGGCCGCGTCAAGCGCACGATGGACGCCGCTGCCATGAATTTTGCAGCCTGGCTCTTGTCATCGAGCATCATTTCAAGTTTTGGCAAGGCGTGCCGGTCCCGTCTGTCCCCTAAAGCCCGGGCCGCCGCTGCGCGTACCGCGCCGTTCTTGTCAGCCAAGGTCGCTTCCAGCTCCGACAAGGATTCTGGGCTGCGGTCCTTGGCCAGCAATTCTGCGGCAATCACCTGCTGTGGCGCGTTTTTATCCTTCAGCAAATCCTCAGCAAAACCCACGCCCATCGAAAACGGACCCAGCAGTGCGCCCGCGCCTTCGGTAATCCCCATTTTCGCAAGTGCGCTGCGGTCATAAAGCCCGTCCCTTGCGCTCTGCACCTTACTTTTCACGAAGCCCGTTGCATTCTTCTGCTTCTCGCCCGAGAGCACGCGGATCAGGACGGACCGCCCGCTCCAGTTTCCCGATTCCCAGAGTGTTCTTGCCGCCACGAACCGCACCTGGGGCGCGTCGTCATCCAGCGCCCTACGAAGCTCTTGAAGGGAATGAGGAGACCGGGTTTCGCCGAGCGCCGCCACGGCCGTCAAGCGGACGTAGATATCCTTATCGTGAAGTCCTTTTTCAATGGCTTCCAGGGCAGGCCGCTCAGCCCCAATCGTGCCCAGGGCCGTCAAGGCTTGTGTCCTCTTGATGGGATTGGAGTCTGCCGCGCCGTCCAATAACGTGCTCCACGCCTGCTCTCTCGAACTCTTACAGACCAAAAAGCCCGGAAACAGCAGCACTAGGAAAAACAGTATCACCCATCGATTCATTTTCTAATCGCCCTCTCATTTCGTGCGACGGCCAGGGCAGACGTCGCCAAGGTTGCAATATCGCTCTAATGGTAGTCGTGCTTCAACAGCCGGCCCACTTCGAGCTGAAACCATGGATGATCCGCGGTCCCCGTGAGTTTGATGGGCAGAACCGTTCCGCTTTTGCCGCGGCGGAAGAAGGGATCGAGCGGAATTAACAGCCACGCCTTTTTGCCCTTTACGATTTGTGAAAGCGCGGCTTTCATGCGCAGCGTGCCTTGGAAGTCCAAATTTTGGCTTTGCAATTTGAAGGTTCCGCTGAGTTTGACCGCGGCCCCTGGAACGGTGAATGTAATGTTTGAGAAAGTGAGGACCGAATTACGCAGAACGAATTTTGCTTGGAGATTAGAAAGCACGTTGCCGGTTTCATCGTCTGGCCCCTTGCCCAGCCCTTTGCGGCTAAGGGCCTGCACCTTCTGATTCACCGAAGGATTGGTGAACCGCGCCGACGCGAGTTGAAATTGGCCATTCAATCGCAACCGGTCCGAAATATCGCCACGGCCCGGGGGAATCTCCATCCTGGTTTTCAAGCTGGCAACGCCTTCGAGGGGCGGGTGATTACCTTTAATCGCAAAGCGCAGCAAATCATCCAGGCGGGCCTGTTTTGAAGTGACCTGCAGGTCAACCGTTCGCCCTTTTTTCCCCATCACTTTCAGCACCCCGCCTCGGGCGGTAAGTGAAGTGTTGAGGAAGTGCGCCTCGACGCGTTCCAGCATTGTATTCCCCGTGGTCCCGTCCACGATGGAGTGAAATGCCGTGGTTAAATGCACCGGGTTTCCACTGAGCCGTACGCTGAAGTCCGGCGTATCGGTGTCGCCCTGTACTTCGATATCGTCCAGGGCTCCGTGGAAACTCCCTGTCGAAGAAAGAATGCCCGCAATGCCCCGGAACACGGAGAGGTCGGCGTGGGTAAACGTGTAATGACCGGTAAGCGGCGTTTCTCTGGGCTCCTGTGGATCCCACGGCCCAAACGTGCCACTGGCGTCGATCTCACCCGGCGGTTTGGGATTGATGAGCCAGGCATGATAAAAGGTGGGCCGGCCGAGCGCCGTTTGATGCATGACGAGCCGGCTGATCACAAATACGCGAGGCGGTTTGCTCGCGTCGTTCGAGAGCAGTTCCAACCGCACGTTCTTAATCAGCATGACGTCCACAACGACCGGCCACGGTCTATGGGGTTTCTTACGGGGAGTTGGCTGTTCCGCCGCAGGATGTTCCTGGCGGGGAGGCATGTGAATCTCCAGCCCGTCCAACGTGATGTTATGGATATAGCTCGGTCTGCGGATCAACTCGACCATGCCGGCATCGGCGGAGAATCGGGCCACGGAAATCAAGGGCGGGGAATTTGGATGGCCATTCAGCCGTAGCACAAGACCGCGTCCGCTGAGTCGGATGCGCGGATAAATCGAAACGTCGAACTCCTGGAGAGAGACTTGGCTCGCGAAGCGCGTGCTCACCGTTTCCAGGGCTTGCTGTTTTACCCAGTTCTTCATCCGTCCGGCAAAAGCGTGCGCGATCAGCACCGCCAGCCCGAATATTCCCAGAATCCAAGCCACAACCTTCAGCCATCGCCGCTTTGGCTGCGTGGCTTTGCTGTTTAACTGCATAGAAGCTCTTTCTTTGATGCTGCTGGCGCCGCCGGACGCTTGGTATTTGTTATACAAAGCAGGCGACTCATTGTGCCACTAAAGGCAGCGGCAAGAAAGCCGGTCCACGGACTCAAAATTGGCAGAAATCCTGAACCTGACTTCCTGAAACGAACGGCCAGTGAGCTTCCGCCGTCGCTGGGGAATTGACCCAGGCTAGCAATTCTGCTAAAAATCAGGTGTGAGTCCTGCCCAGCCCAGCGCCAGCATTCCGGAGATTCTTGCCGCCCAACGCCTGGAGCACGTCCGTTATGCCATCCGCGATATTGCTGTAGCGGCCGAGCAACTGGCCCGCCAGGGCAAGGAGATTCTTCCGCTGAACATCGGCGACCCCTTGCAGTTCGACTTCCGCACTCCTCGGCATTTGATCGAGGCTGTCACCAAGGCCATGTGGGACGGAGAGGATGGCTACGCGCCCTCGCTGGGAATGCCGGACGCTCTGGAGGCCATCCGCTCTGAAGCCGGGCGCAAGGGCATTCGCAACATCCGATCGGTCTTTGTGACTCAGGGTGTGACCGAAGCGGTGGACCTTGCCCTGACGGCGCTGGTGAATCCCGGCGAAGACGTGCTCACGCCGTGTCCGGAGTATCCGCTTTATTCCGCGGTGCTGGCGAAGCTTGACGCCCGGCCCAATTCCTACGCTTTGAGCGAAGCTCAGGGCTGGGAGCCCGACCTCGAAGACCTGGCCCGCAAGGTCACGGACAAGACCCGCGCCATTGTTGTGATCAATCCCAACAATCCCACGGGGGCCGTCTACTCACGGCGAACCCTGGAAGCCATTGCGGATCTCGCCCGGCGCCACGGCCTCCTGCTCATTGCTGATGAGATTTACGACAAGCTGATACTGGACGGCGAGGCACATCTTTCGATTGCCGCGCTCGCTCCCGATGTTCCCGCCATCACGTTCAACGGATTGTCCAAGGCTTACCTGGTTCCAGGCTGGCGCGTGGGGTGGGGCATCGCAAGTGGTCCGGAGCCGGCCCTGAAGCCTTATCTCGACGGCGTTCACAAGTTGCTGCGGGCCCGCCTGAGCGCCAATCGACCCGAACAATACGCGATCCGTCCGGCCCTTGAGGGCTCGCAAGAGCATCTGACGGAAGTGGTGGCAAAACTCCGCGCCCGTCGGAATCTAACGGCAAACTGGTGCAACTCCAATCCCGGAATTTCCTGTGTTCCGCCCCAGGGCGCGTTTTATGCTTTCCCGCGCCTTGAGGTGACGGAGGACGACGAACAATTCGTCCGTCGGCTTCTTCAGGAAAAGCACGTCCTCGTCGTGCATGGCAGCGGCTTCGGCAGGCCGGAAGGGATTGGACACTTCCGGATCGTTTTCCTACCGCAAGAAGACACGCTCCGCCGCGCTTACCAAGGCATTGGCGAGTTCATGGAGAAGCATTACGCTTGATCGCAGTCTAGAAAAAGGCCTGCGGCCCGACTTTGTGAATCCACAAGAGCGGAACGCACAGAACGTCAGCGAGCCGGCCCGGGCGGGTGACGGGGCTGCTCAGATTGAATTTCCCGTGAACTATTGTCCGGCTTGCTCGGCGCGGCTCGAGCCGCACCATTGCAAAATGATTTGTCCCCGCTGCGGGTTCTTCATGTCCTGCTCGGAATTTGAATGAGGCCGCGCGTCGAACCCGGCAATCCGGCCCGGCAAGGAAGCTCATGTCCTCTCCAATGAACCGCTACGAAAACAAGACATTCGAAAGCCAGCACCTGGTGTTGGACGAAGGTATCTTTATCAACTGTACCTTCAAGAATTGCAGCCTGGAGTTCTCGGGCGGCGATGTTTATGTCCAGAATTGCCAGGGCGAAGGATGCCAGTTGATCTGGCGGGGAGCGGCGCAACGGACGGTCTTCCTGTTACAGGGCCTGGGTCTGATGGCCCCGCCGGCCCCGCCACCGGTTAATCCGGTGCGTGTCCAGTAACCGCGCCAGGCCGGCCATGCGAAATGACCCTCCAAGCGTACCCTTTCCTGCTCCTGATTCATCACTAGCTAAGAGACAGTTCCGCCAGCCTGGCGAGAGCGAGCTTGGCCTTCTGCCCGACCTCCGGCGAACCGGTTTCATCTAGCGCGGGAGGCGACGGTGCTGGACTCGTTCCGAGCTCTGCCGCGGTTTCACCAAGGCGCTTCGCTATTACCCATAAGCACTGAAGGCGGTCATCGCTAAGGATTCGGAATGCAAGCCACGATCCAGTTCCTGTTGCTACACGGTTCGGCCGTTCTGGTCATCTGGGTCTTCATCGACCAGATCGGCCTTCCCGTCCCGGCTGTTCCCGTCCTCATTGCCGTTGGCGCGCTAGCCGGGCGTGGCCAGTTTCCTCTGGCTCTGGGAATTGCGGAGGCGGTGATCGCGTCGCTCGCTGCCGACCTTATCTGGTACCAGCTCGGCCGCACCAAGGGTCACGCCATTCTCAATCTGCTTTGCAAGATTTCGCTCGAGCCGGACTCGTGCGTCCGCCGCTCCGAGGAAACCTTTGCCCGGCGCGGAGCGAAATCCCTGGCGTTCGCCAAGTTCGTGCCGGGCCTGAGCGCCGCCACCACGCCGATGGCGGGCTTGTTCGGCATGAGGCCTTGGATCTTCCTGGCGTGGGATGGAGCGGGCGCGCTGTTGTGGTCGGGAGGATACATTGCGCTCGGCGTCATCTTCAGTAAACAAATAGAGCGTGTCGCCACCGTTGCGTTGCGCCTGGGATTTGCTCTGGCCGTTCTCATCATCCTGGCGCTCGCGCTCTACATTCTTTACAAATACGTGCAGCGGCAGCGATTCATTCGTTCTCTGCGCATCGCGCGGATCTCTCCCGAGGCGCTGATGGAAAAGATCAGGGAGGGAGAGCCTCTGGTGATTGTGGACTTGCGGAACAAATTGGAGTTTGACGCGAGCCCGGCGAAGTTGCCCGGGGCGCTTCGCTTGCTTCCGGACCAATTGAAGGAACGCGCCGGTGAAATCCCCCGCGACCGCGACGTCATCCTCTACTGCACTTGACCCAACGAAGCCACCAGCGCCCGTGTGGCGCTCCTCCTTAAATCGCATGGAGTTACCCGTGTCCGGCCGCTCGCCGGAGGCTTTGACGCCTGGCGCACAGGCAAATTCCCCTTGGAGAGCCCCGGCGCCAGCCCCGCCCGATGAGCCATCGGCTGAGGCGCAGGCCCGCGTGGCCGGTCCATAAGCCCAATCAGAAACACCCCCGGCTGAGATGAGCTGGTCTCCTCATTCCAGGTCGATCTCGCGGGCCTCAACCACGCCGGAATTATTCAGGTCTCCCACCACTTTCACTTTGGCGCCAACCACCAGATCCGACGATGCGCCCGCGCTTCCATCCTTTTTGTGGATCGTGGTGTTCTTATCATAGGTAACGTGAAAGATCATTTGGCCGCCGGTATCCACCGTGAGCTTCCCCGGCGACTGTTCGTAGATTTTGCCTTCCAGGGTGAAGTTGGTTGAGGCATCCTGCGGAGTGGGATACGCAGAGAGTTTTGTCCACGACCCTGCCGCGATGGCCCATGCAACGATTCCCACGAGAAGGAGTACCCGGGAGCACCCTTGTCGGTTCATCTTCGCCCTCCTTTCAAATCCGGCGCCATTCTAACCCAACATTGTGCCGGCGACGAACTGTGGCGTTAACCGCAATCAGCGCTGCTTCACGTGAAGAGCCGGTTAATCATTATTCACCGCTTCACTCTTGATCTTCTTCGCGAGCTTTTCGATCTTTTTGGCCTTGTCAACAATACCAATGGAAAGGATGTTGGCGTTCGATTTATCCATATCCTCTTTCAAGGATTGAGCCAGTTTGAAGAGCTGATCCGCGTCCTGCTGCGTTTTGTGGAAATTGGCCTTGACCAACCTCTCCTTTTGCTTGAGTGACATCGGACTGGGCGGTGTAGGGCTGATGACCGGCGGCCCTGGGTTGGATGGGTTTGTGGGGAAAGGATGATGCTCAGTTTGAGTGGGGAACTGGGCATAGGCCAGACGCGCGCCGCCGAGGAGTGGTGTAAATTTAAGAGCGCCGAAGATCGCCGCAATTAGGATGACGGCCGCGACGATGTTCCATCGAGTTCCGTTGCAAGATTGAGGCATCTGAAGCCTCCTTTCTTTTCCAGGAATCCATGCCGCCCCGGCTCTGCAGCATCACCGGAGGTTGAGGGGCCGGACCCATGCACAGAAGCCAGCCGCGTGTTCCTCCCGGTTCCTGTGAGCCAGTGTAGGCGTTTCAGGTTCGAACCGGCAACCCGTGAAAAACCCCTACCGCGAGTTTCACCTTCTGGTACAATGTCGCCCGATTTCCAAATCAAGAGCGGTGGCGGAGCGGGAAGCCTGTATGTCGAGTCGCACCGTCTTCGAATTTCTATTCAGACGCGCTCCCCGGAGGGCAGCGCGACGAGGTTCACCCGGCATGTGTATTTTACTGCCGGGCCGCCGTAAAGCCAAACCTTCGGCAATGGTACAGTCCGGTGTAGCGGCGCTCAGCGCCTGCCCCGCGGCAGAGCGGGAGCGTCGAAAACGATGCGGAATCAACAGCGGCGATCGCAGACCGCCGCTACAGCCGCCAAGCTGCACCAATACCAAACCTTGCGCCAGCCTTAAGGAGGGATGATGCGAGCCTTGTCCCAACGCCTTGCCATTTTCTGGCTTCCTCTCCTCGTCTCTTCCACCCTGCCCTCGCAGACTTATCAATCCCAGATCCAGCATCCGATCGTGCAGTATAAGATGTCGGCGCGGCTCGATCCAGATGCAAAAACCGTGCACGGGCATTACCTCCTCACTTGGTGGAACCACACCACGGACACCATCCCCGACCTCTATTTTCATCTCTACTTAAATGCCTTCAAGAACCTGGACAGCACCTTCATGCGCGAGGGCAACATCAGCCGGCGCCGTTTTGTGACCGATTACTGGAAGGCCAAGCCGGGAGAGAGCAAGTGGGGTTGGGTGGACGTGGACAAGATCCAGGAAGCCGGTGGACCGGACCTTACCGGTCTTCAGACCTTCGTTCATCCCGATGACGCCAATGCCGAGGACCGCACCGTGATGCGTATTCTGTTGCCAAAACCCATTCCGCCGCACGGCTCGATCCAGTTGGTTGTAGACTTCACGTCCAAGCTGCCTCGGGCTCTGGCGCGCACCGGATTTGAAGACAATTATTTTCTCATCGCGCAGTGGTTTCCGAAGATCGGCGTTTACGAGGCGGCCGGCGAGCGTGGGCGCAAGCAGGGCGGCTGGAACTGCCACCAGTTCCATGCCAATACCGAGTTCTACGCGGACTACGGCGTCTATGACGTGGATTTAACCGTCCCTTCGAAATACGTGGTGGGCGCCACCGGCTTCTTGCGTCACCAGCAGCAGAACCCGGACGGAACCACCGCTTACAACTTCTATCAGCAGGACGTTCACGACTTCGCATGGACGGCGAGCCCGCTCTTCCTAAAGATCACGCGGAAGTTCGAATGGGAGCACGAGGTGAAGCCGGAAGAGGTAGTGCACTGGGCGAGAATCTTCAACCTGCCCTCGGACCAGGAAGGTCTTCGCGATGTCAGCGTGACGTTGTTACTTCAGCCGGATCACAAGGCCATCGAGAACCGCTATTTCCGCGCGATTTTCAACGGTTTGAAGTATTTTGGTCTGTGGTATGGCGCTTATCCCTACGACACGCTGACCGTGGTCGATCCGCCGCGCAACTCCCACACTGGCGGCATGGAGTATCCCACCTTTATTGCGGCGGGCGCGTATTTCTGGCCCGGCCAGCACCAGTTGAGCCCGGAGGCCGTAACGGTCCACGAATTCGGCCACCAGTTCTGGTATGGACTGGTGGGCAACAACGAATTTGAGGAAGCGTGGCTCGACGAAGGCTTCAATACCTACTCCACTGGTAAAGTTCTGGAGACCGCTTACGGCGGGGGCTGCCGATACCAGCGGCTCTGGGGCATTCCCGTGGCCATCACTCCCTGGTTCCATGTGAGCCTTCCGGAGTTTCCCTTTGCCGGAGCGGACAGCCTGCCCATGGGCGCTTACTTCAACTGCCTGAAAGTTCCGGAGCGCACCGCCGGCCGCGGCTTTTACCTGGAGCATGCGAAGGACGACGACCTGGTTCGCAACGGCTGGGAATACCTCGACGGCACCAGCTACGTGGTGAATTCCTACAGCCGCGTGGCCCTGACGCTGCGCACGCTCGAAAGCTATCTGGGCCCGGACGTGATGGCGCGAGTCATGCGCGCCTACCAACTGCGCTGGCGTTACCGCCATCCCTCGACCCAGGACTTCATCGATGTGGTGAACCAGGTTTCCGGCCAAAACATGAATTGGTTCTTCCAGCAGTTCTTCTACAACTCGGACGTCGCGGATTACGAAGTGGCGAGCGTCTCCTCGCATCCCATCCTCGGCAAAGTAGGGGTTTATGGCGAGGGCCCACACCAAACCACCTATTCCGGAAAGAAAGCCCGAGCGGCTTTTGAAAAGAACCGTCACAAGATGTACCGCTGCATCGTCGTCGTCAAGCGTACGGGGGAGGCCGTTGCGCCCGTGGACGTGAAGGTTCAGTTCGATAACGGCGAAACCGCGATCGAGCACTGGGACGGCCAATACCGCTGGGCGAAATACGTCTATGAAAAGCCGGCGCGGGTTGAATCCGCCGTGGTCGATCCGCAGCACAAGCTGGCGCTCGATGCCAATTTCACCAACAACAGCTATGTGGCGCGCGAAAACAATCACGGCGCGGAGAAGTGGTATGTGCGCTGGATCTTCTGGCTGGAGAATTTGTTTTTTGCCGCCGGCTTCTTCAGTTGACCGGGAGATTTCGTAACTGTAGCGGCGCTCTATGAGCGCCGAACCGATGGAGAAATCA